>JBDKJT010000196.1:0-5370 GCA_039796475.1 Bacteroidota bacterium
TGATATGTGAGGTAAAACAATCGTAGCCAAAAAACGAAAAGATGTAGGGCAAACAAAAACGGATTACATCTTCCAGCAAAATAATATGATGCTGATTTTGCCTGCCCGGCAGCAGCACAAAGCGGGGCAGCCTGCGGGCCGGTACCGATACCAATGCAAAACGGCGGGGTATGCTTTTGTCTTTTTTTGTAAGGGTACAGGCAAGGTAAATAGATTTATCGCTAAGGGTAGGAAAGTGCTGTATGTTTTCTATCATCAGCGGTACAATATTGCTGCGTATTTCTTCATTAAAAAAATCAACCACAAACTTTTTTTGTGCCCGGCTAAGTTGTGTTTCCCGAATTAAAAATATTTTTTGCTTTTTAAGTGTCCTCAATATTTCATTCCATACCCTGTCAAACTCTTTTTGCTGTTCAATCACTTTATCCTGTATCTGCTCCAAAATTTTGCCAGGCGATTCCTCCAGGTGCATATTGGCTTTATGCCCTAGCTCTATCATGCGCCTCAGGGCAGCCACCCTTACCCTAAAAAACTCATCAAGGTTGTTTGAAAAAATACCTAAAAACTTTATGCGTTCTGTTAATGGTACGGTTTCATCTGCAGCTTCTTGTAATACCCTGCTGTTAAACGATAACCAACTTATATCCCTGGCGATTATTTTTTGCGTTTTGCTCCTGATCATTTTGCCTCTCTTTATTGCTGTATCAAACACCCTTGTATTGCTTTATTTCAAAAAAAACTAAAGTAATGATTTTGTATGTGGCGCCATATTAAATTTTTGTTTACAAGTGGCCGGAGGCTAATACCGTGTTATTGATTAAATTGCTTTTTTATTTACCCGTTAGTAATATATCGTGTACATGTCATTAACAAAAGACGAAAGAATTAATGTACTTAATATTGGGCTGATGCTTATAAGCTGCATTGCAGCTTTTATAATGCCCTTTGAAGTATTTTTATTTGCCTATGCGGTAATGGGGCCGCTGCACTACCTTACCGAAATAAGCTGGCTGCACGACAGGCAGTATTTTACCAAAGGCAAATACGATAATATTGTATTGTGGCTCATTGGCGTGCTGGTAGTGCTGGAAAGTATTGCTTACCGGCGTGGATGGAACTGGCCTTTTGAAAATGACTTTACCAACAAAATTATTTTTGTAGCCCTGGCGGGCTCGCTGTTAATGATTTTTGTAAAAAATGTATTGATAAAAATTTTCGGACTGCTTTTTATCCTGTTAATCTCCAATGTAATTTTTCATCCTGATAAAAGGGATGGGTTTGCTTTTTTTATTGGCGCCTTATTACCCACACTGGTGCATGTGTACGTTTTTACAGGTTTTTTTATGTTGTACGGCGCTTTAAAAAGCCGTAGCAAAAGCGGCCTTTGGTCGGTACTGGTATTTGTAATTTGCCCGGTGCTGCTGTATGTATTGTTTCAACAAAAATCGTTTGCCGGTATTACGCAATATGGTATTGACTCCTATAAAGCGGGTGGAGATGGTTTTTTTAACACCAACCTGTATTTTTTAGAAGAATTGTTTGGGGTAAAATTTCCACCATTAAAAGATACAGCTGGCAACTTGCTGTATTACGAAAATGGAAAGTTAGCCACCGATTACAGCAATGCAGCCAATGTGGTGTTTCATTCGCAGGCTGGCATTTTGTTAATGCGTTTTATAGCTTTTGCTTATACCTATCATTACCTCAACTGGTTTAGTAAAACAGAAATTATTCGCTGGCACAAGGTACCTAAGGCAAGGTTTATTGCCGTAATTGTAATTTGGATTGTATCACTGGTGTTGTATGCCAGCAGCTATTCGCTGGGGTTACGCTGGCTATATTTTTTAAGTTTTTGCCATGTATTACTGGAGTTTCCACTTAACATGGTGTCTATTACGGGTATTGGTAAGGAGCTGGGTAGCATTTATAAAAAAGGCTTTAGTAATTCGCTGGCCACAGCCAAGCCAAATTAGCCTTATACAGTAGTTGTACCTGCTTTTAAAGTGTTTTTATTATAGTAGGGCAACAAAGCAAGACATATAAAACCAACTACCAGTATGATGATTGCTTGTGCCACCCATTGCAAAGTGCCATTGGCATAGCCCAATCCTTCTTCAATTTTATATAACAGCAATACCTGCATAATAAAATTTGGGTAAGTGCCAATACCGCCGGGTGTAATAATCATACCAATACTGGCAAATGCCAATACGGGAAAGGTAGCCGCAAACGGCAGGTGATTGGTGCCGTGGGTGGCAAAAAAACCAAGATAGGTACCTCCGGCATAGCAAGCCCATATAAAGATGGTATGAAATAAAAATGCACCCCTGTTTTGTAATTGCCGTATACTGTTAAGCCCGGTTTTTATACCCAACATTATATTTTTTATCTTTTGGATAAACAGATACTGGGTGTATTTTCTAAACACAAATCGAAGCAGCAAGTAAACAACTGCAATTATCAGCAACAATAAGCCCAGTTTTGTTAAAATAGCCATTGGCCCTCCCGACATAAAATTGCTGCGAAGCGTTTTACCAGCATATGCTCCAATAATACCGGCCTGGCTTACGATTGCAATAATAAATACGGTGATAAGACACAGTACATCTACCAGCCGCTCCACCAAAATAGTGCCCACCAGTTTATCGGCCGGCACTTTTTCGTACCGGGCCAATATGGTGCACTTTAGCACTTCGCCCAGGCGGGGTATGGCCAGGTTGGCCAGGTAGCCAATCATTACGGCAAAAAAAGTATTTGCCAGCCGGGGTTTGTAGCCCATTGGTTTCATCAATATCCGCCACCGCATGGCACGGCTGATATGGCTGGCCGTAATGATAAAAAATACGGGGATAAAAAGAATATACCGGGCAGAGGAAAGGGCTTCTTTGCAATCGTTCCAATTTTTATCATCCATTTTATGTATGCTCCACCATACTAAAAACACACCCAGCCCCATAAACAATGCATACTTAAGGATTGAAAGTAATTGCTTCTTCATACTACTGTAAAATAAAACTAAAATGGCAAATGAATGCGTTGGCCCGTTGGCATCTGTAAAATAACCTTACTTATTGGCAAAAACTAAGTTATCAATTAACCTAACCTCACCTATAAAAGCTGCCACTAATGCCACCAATGGGGTAGTACCATCCCAATTATCTATTAGTTGAAGGGTACTGGCATTTGCCATTTCAACATAGTCTACCTTAAAACCAGCTTGTGTAAGAGAGTCAACCGCCTTCATTTTTAATCGGGTAATATCCCCGGGGCGTACCTGCTGCTGTAAAAACAACAATGTTTGATAGAGAAGCGGTGCCGTAAGCCGGTGTTGGGGTGTTAGTCGCCTGTTGCGGCTGCTCATAGCCAACCCATCGGTTTCCCGTTGGGTTGGGGCAATTACTACCCTGGTGTCAATGCCCATTAATTGGGTAAGCCGGGTGATTACCATACATTGCTGGTAATCTTTTTGACCCAAAAAAAGCAGGTTGGGTTGCACTATTTCAAGCAGCCTTTCTACCACCTGGCAAACACCCTGGAAATGCCCGGGGCGATAGGCGCCATCCAGTACCGTTTCTAAAAATCCTAATGGATATTGTTTGGCGGCGGTAAGCCCGGCGGGGTAAATTTCGGCTACCGATGGCAAAAAGAGCACATCACAACCGGCGGCCTCCAGCAGGTTGATATCGGCATCGATGGTTACCGGGTATTTTTCAAAATCGGTGGGGTCGTTAAACTGGGTAGGATTTACAAAAATGCTGCATACCGTAATGGCTGATTGCAATTTGCTTTGCTTAATCAGCGAAATATGCCCCTGGTGCAGGGCACCCATGGTAGGCACAAAACCAATGGTTTGCTGTTTTTGCCCGCTTTTTTGCAGGTATTGTTGTAATGGCAACTGGTGTTTTATTATCAGCATGGGTATAACTTAAATGGTTCAAATGCAGTTGGATATTCAATTACAGAAAAATTATTGTACTTTTGCACACCCAAAGAAAACCAAGGCACAGTAATTAACCAAGAGCAAATGTCAACAAAGAAAAGAATTTTATTTATTGCCAACGAGATGTCGCCTTATGTGGAGCTGACAGATTTTGCAGAAACCATTAATAAGCTGGCTGTAAAAGCCAACGACTCTGGTATGGAAGTGAGGTGCATTATGCCCCGCTTTGGTGTAATCAACGAGAGAAGGCATAAACTGCATGAAGTGGTTCGGCTTTCGGGTATCAACGTATCTATCGATGGCGATGATTACCCGTTGATGATTAAAGTAGCCTCCCTGCCCAATGCCCGCCTGCAGGTGTACTTTTTAGATAACGAAGATTTTTTTAAACGTAAATCTGTTTTTCATGACGAGCATGAAAAATGGCACGACGATAACGGCATACGTACTGCCTTGTTTTGTAAAGGCGCACTGGAAACAGTAAAAAAGTTTGGCTGGCCGCCAGATATCATCCATTGCAGTGGCTGGATGACAGGGCTGATACCCATGTTTATAAAAGCGGCTTACAAAAAAGAGCCCGTTTTTAACAATTGTAAAGTGGTATACACCATTGGGCAAAATACTTTTAAAGAAAAACTGGGGGCTGATTTTTTAAAGCTCATCAACATAAACGATAACGTTACTAAAAAAGAACAGGAAGCTTTTAAAGATAGTAACAACACGGCCTTGTTTAAAGGCGGCGCTGCTTATGCTGATGCCATCACTTTTGGTGCTGAAAAAGTAGATAAGAAATTGGTAGAAGAATTTAGTAAGGTAAAGGGTAAAAAAACCTTGCCTTACAATGCAGAAAGTGATTTAACAGACTATTTACAATTATATGCCGACCTTGCCAAATAGTGCAAGTACACATTAACCAACGTAATTTTAAACTGATTCTGTGCAAAGAAAATTTTTCTCTTTTTTTACATATTCACTGGTTGTTTTTTCGCTATTAGCAAGCTGTACCAAAATCGACTCTACTACTATTGGCGGCGATTTATTGCCGGCAGTAGATAATGTAAACACTACCGAAGAAACATTTGACATAACCGGTACGCAAGGCACTTTTGCCGATGCTACCACTACCACCCGTACCACCACACATGTGTTGGGATATATTGGTAACGACCCTGTTTTTGGTAAAACCAAGGCTGATGTATTTCTTGAATTAAGGCCCAATTTTTACCCATTTTATTACGGTGCCGCCAAGGATACCATCGATGAGGTAATTAATCCTCCGGCAGGGCAAACCGGCTACGACTCTGTTGTATTGTGCCTTGCAGTAAAAGGTTACTATGGCGATACACTTACTCCGCACACTTTTAGGGTGTACACAATTGATAACAGCAATACCGAGTTTCGTGACTCTGCCTTCTTGCTTTCTTACCGGC
>JBDKJT010000197.1:0-20246 GCA_039796475.1 Bacteroidota bacterium
AACAAAGCTCCCTACTTGTATCGGTTTAAACAATCGCCAATTGTTTAGCACCCGGCTGGTTAGCCGGCTTAGTAAAAAATTACTTCGTACAGTTTATAAAGGTTTGCCAGGTTTGTACTAATAACGATTATGGATGTAATTATAAAGGGCTTGTTTTTTTCAGCTGGTACCGGCCCATGGGTGTAGTGATATAATATGCATCTATACCATTACTGCAAACAGAGTTTGCTTGGTCAATCGATAAAAAGCCATCGTTTGTTAAGATGCCCTCCTTAATATAAACGGTTTTTATTTTACCAATAACCAAAAAAGTGTTGTTAAGTGTTATGGGTATTATTTCCTGCAACGATAAAGCATATTTAATATGGCTTTCTTTTACAAAGGGAGCTAAAATGCCATCACTATAAGCTGCTGTTAAACCAACCTCTTCAAACTCACTAATATCAGCCGCATACTTAGCGCTGGTTTGATGTGCTTGCTGCAAAAATGAGGGATGTATATGGTTGATAGTGTACATGCCAGTAGCCTGTATATTGGCCAACGTATGTGTGCTGGCTTGTACAGGCCTGTTGATATAACCAACTAAAGCCGGGTTCGATCCAATATGCACAATACTGCTAAATATGGCAAGGTTGGGTTGGCCAGTTGTATTTGCAGTGCCTATCAGGCTGGCCGATTTAAAACCCGTGAGGCTGTTAATAAAATTTGCCCTGTAAAAGCGGTCCCAATCCGCTATATCTGTATCTGCGTATGTAATCATCAAAACATTTTTATTGTAAACATTATAGATAGCAAATTGTTTAAACTGAATATGAGTGAAGCCGTTATCATTTTTCCACACCAATTATTTAAAAATAATCCAGCACTGCAAGCAGGCAAGCCGGTGTATTTGGTAGAAGAATGGCTGTTTTTCAGGCAATATAATTTTCATCAACACAAAATTTTACTGCACCGCTCAAGTATGAAGTTTTACGAGGATTACCTCGTAACGCAAAATTGTGCAGTGCATTACATTGATAGCAATGATGCACTACATGAGGTAGGGGTATTGATAGCTCATTTAGCCCGGCAACAAATAAAGCGGATAGCTATAGTAGATGTGGCAGATAATTGGTTATTAAAACGTATAAAACTTGCTTGTACAAAATTTGCCATTACATTAACCATTTATCCGTCTCCTGCTTTTTTAAATACGATGGATGAGGTGGCAGGTTTTTTTACAAATAAAAAAAAGTTTTTTCAAACCGATTTTTACACCTGGCAGCGCAAGCAACGAAATGTTTTGATGGATGCTGATGGAAGGCCAATTGGCGGCCAGTGGAGCTTTGATGCAGCCAATCGCCAGAAATTTCCTAAAAATACACCCGTACCTGCCTTGCAATTTGCAAGCGAAAACAAGTATATAACGGAGGCCAACAATTATGTGCTACAACATTTTTCAAGCAACACCGGCTCTGTTAATGCGCCCTATTATTTTGCTTGCACATTTAATGATGCAGACAAGTGCCTGGATGATTTTTTAAAAAACCGGTTTAAAAATTTTGGTGTTTACGAAGATGCAATGGTTGCTAACGAAGTGGTGCTGCATCATTCGGTGCTTACACCCATGCTTAATACGGGTTTGCTTACTCCTGCTGATGTATTGCAGAAGGTAATAAAGTATGCCAGTGAAAATAGCATCCCCTTAAATTCAACGGAGGGTTTTGTTCGTCAAATAATGGGTTGGAGAGAGTATGTACGTATTGTGTATGAGTTGCAAGGCAGCATGCAGCGAACTACTAATTTTTGGAAATTTAAGCGAAAAATTCCAGCAAGTTTTTGGACGGGTACCACCGGTATTACACCTGTAGATACTACCATAAAAAAAGTTTTAAAAACCGGGTATTGTCATCATATAGAAAGACTAATGGTGCTTGGAAATTTTATGCTGCTTTGTGAGTTTGACCCCGATGAAGTGTATAAATGGTTTATGGAAATGTTTATTGATGCATACGATTGGGTAATGGTGCCCAATGTATATGGCATGACGCAGTTTGCTGATGGTGGGTTAATTACAACAAAGCCGTATATAAGTGGTAGCAATTATTTACTAAAAATGAGCGATTACCCAAAAGGCGATTGGCAGCAAGTGTGGGATGGATTGTTTTGGCGGTTTATGCATACTCATCAAAACTTTTTCTTAAAAAATCCAAGGTTGGGAATGCTGTTAGGCACCTTTAATAAAATGAGCGAAGTAAAACGACAAGCACATTTAACCGTGGCAAATAATTTTTTAAAACAACTATAGTAGGGTAACCAGTACTTGTATGCACCAATAGCCAGGCTGCAGGTGAAAATGAGATGAGTTGAAAAATGCAATCAAACAATACAGTAATAAAGTTTAGATTGAATTACCATCTGCTTTGTGAAATGCATTTATAAACATCAGTTCATTTTTTTTTGTGCGGAAAATGCAAACGAATTAATACTTGAAATAAAATGTAACTATAAAATAATGCCTCATACATTTAATTTAAATGCAGAAGATACAGACAGGCTGATAGAAATGGCCTGGGAAGATAGAACCAGTTTTGAAGCAATTGAGTGGCAATTTGGCCTTAAACAACAAGATGTAATAAGGTTAATGCGTACCCAATTAAAAGCTGCTAGTTTTAAACGCTGGCGAAAACGTACCAAAGGAAAACTCACTAAGCATGCAGCGTTAAGAAATAGCAGTATTCAACGGTTTAAATGCAGCAGGCAGCGTACCATCACACAAAATAAAATATCAAAAAGATAACATGCCAGAACAAGATAGTTATGTGATCTCTAAAACCAGTTCAATTCATTTTCCTGCAGATTACGATAGTATTTTGCAACGGATGCACTCGGTTGACCCTGTACTGTATGGCAAATCAAGAAATTATATTAATGGTGCTGTTACCTATTTGTCTCCATATATTTCAAGAGGGGTTATCACTGTAAAAGAGGTAATGGATGCGGTGCTGCAAAAAGGCTACCAACCTGTTGAGATAGAAGTTTTTTTGAAAGAGCTTGCCTGGCGTGAGTATTTTCAAAGAGTGTGGCAATACGCCGGCAGCAATATAAATAAAGACATCAAACAACCACAGCAAGCTGTGATGCATCATCATATGATAGATGCTGTTAATAATGCCCGTACTGGTGTGCAGGGGTTAGATACCGCAATTAAACAACTTTACAACAGTGGATATATACACAACCATGTAAGAATGTATCTGGCCTCTGTAATTTGTAATGTTGGTAAGGCTTATTGGTTACATCCATCAGCGTGGCTGTATTATCATTTACTGGATGGCGATATTGCCAGTAATATTTGTAGCTGGCAATGGGTGTGTGGTACTTTTGCTTCAAAAAAATATTATTTCAACCAGGATAATCTTAACAAGTATAGCAATACCAATCAGCAAAACACTTTTTTAGATAAAAGCTACGAAGAGATATTTACCATGCCTGTACCCGCTGTATTACAAAGCAACAGTATGGTAAATTTGCAAACCCAACTGCCCCACACGCCCGTGCCATCTATTAGTTTAAATAAGCCAACTCTTATTTATAATACCTATAACCTGGATGCTAAATGGCGTATAACAGAGGATGTTAACAGGGTGCTGTTGCTGGAGCCTTCGCATTTTAACCAACACCCCGTTAGCCAACATGTTATCGAGTTTGTAATGGCGTTAGCTAAAAATATCAATAACCTGTTTGTTTATACCGGAGAGATAGCTGAGGTAGCTAGTTGGTATACAAATGCCGGCATGGCTGTAGAAGCTAATATTATTTCAAAAGAGCACCCCGCTTTTGCACATTACCCGGGTATTAAGGACGACCGGCATTGGATGTATCCAAGCGTAACAGGTTACTACCCTTCCTTTTTTTCATATTGGAAAGCTTGCAAAAAGTTTTTGATGTAAATGGTTGTAATAATAAAGCGGCAACTTAATGTTAGCAGCATACAGCTTTTTAAAAAATGTGCAAGCTGTTAAACAAATATATACCGTTGCTGTTTTACACTATTTATGGAAATGCTAAAAGGAAAAAATGTTTTATTGATTGGGGCTACGGGTGGTATTGGCAGCAGTACAGCCCGACTAATAAAAGCCAGTGGCGCTAACTTGTTTATAGCCGCAAGAGATATTGAAAAATTGCAATTGTTGGCCGATGAGTTATCTATCAGCAAACATCATTTATTTGCATTGGATATTAGCAATGCTGCAGCTGTTGAACAATTAAAGGAGCATTTTTTTGCTCAATTTAATTCAATTGATGTGCTCATTAATGCAGCTGGTATAGGCATTATTAAACCGGTGGCCCAACTTACTGAAGTAGATTTTTTGCATAGCCTCCATTGTAATTTAGTGGGTCCTTTTTTATTGGTAAAAGCATTTTTGCCCAGCATGCAGGCTAGCAAAAAGGGGCTTATTATAAATGTGCCCGGTATACTGGGCAAAGTGCCCATGTCGGGTGCGGCTGCTTACAGTGCATCTAAATACGGGCTGCTCGGAATGTTGCAATCTGTAAGGGAGGAGATAAAACGTACAGAAATTAGAATAACCAATTTGTTTATTGGTGGCGTTGATACAAATTTTTGGAACGAAATTGATTTAAAAGTACAGCGGGATAAAATGATTATAGCACAGGAAGCAGCAAAATCAATTTGGTTTTTATGCCAGCAGCCTGCAAGTGGTGTAGTGAGCGAAATGGTTATTCAGCCTTTTAATCACCAGGTTATATAAGCTGTGTTTATTGTACCAGGTTATGTAGCTTATTTGTCAGCAACGGTACGCTGACAAATTAACTGTTTCCGTACAAGGTTTAATCACAAAACAATAGCAGTTTTTAGTTTAAATATAGTAGCGAAAGTGCCTTGTAAATAATATTCCCTCACCTAATTTATATACTCATCCTTCATTAATCTGCCGTAAGCAGCTACGTATGATAAGCATGCATCCTTAATGTAACATAAATCACCAAACAAGCCATAATTAGGCCACAACTTTGCCCCCTAAACTAATTACAATGGCAATTGTTGGCTACATGGCATCGCTTATTATTGGTATTTCTCTTGGCCTTATTGGCGGTGGTGGTTCTATCCTTACAGTGCCAGTTTTAGTTTACCTATTTGGTGTAAGCCCAGTGTTGGCTACAGCCTACTCCTTATTTATTGTAGGCGCTACTAGTTTATTTGGCGCTTTGCCTAAATACAAAAGTGGCGAAGTAAATGTAAAAACCGCTTTAATATTTGGGCTCCCATCTATTGCAGCTGTATATATTACCCGTGCTTTTATTGTGCCCGCCATCCCTAATACTGTATTTAGTATTGGTGAGTTTACGGTGTCTAAATCTTTACTAATGATGTTGCTATTAGCAGTGCTAATGGTATTTGCATCGGTATCAATGATTAGTAATAAAAAGAGCAGCGGCATAGAACCAACCGGCCAACAACAATTTAACTATCCTATGATTTTGCTGGAAGGCGCTGTGGTGGGCATGCTTACAGGCCTGGTAGGTGCAGGCGGCGGGTTTCTTATTATTCCAGCACTGGTGCTGTTTAGTAAATTGCCCATGAAGCAGGCTGTAGGCACCTCGTTGCTCATTATTGCAGCAAAATCCTTGATAGGCTTTACAGGTGATTTAGGCAAAACAGCGATGGAATGGAAGCTGTTGCTAACTGTTACGGCCCTGGCCATTGCAGGTATTTTTATTGGTAACCGGCTTAGTAAAAAAATGTCGGCCGATAGCCTAAAAAAAGGATTTGGATGGTTTGTACTTATCATGGGCATTTATATAATTATAAAGGAACTGTTTTTTGCAAGCGGCACTCTGCATTAGTATAAGCACTTTGCTAAGCTGGTTGCATGAGTGTTGCGCTTTCCTTTTTCTTTCAATAACTGCTTACTGCAAAAATGAAATACCTGCATTTGATAGCTTTGTTGTTTACATTTAATACTGCCAATGCCCAGCACCAGGAGGTAGCAGAAAAACCTGCTTTGTGGAAGGGTAAGCCAAAACAAACTACCGACACCAGCTCTTTATTATACATTTTCACCAATGGCCAAATGCATGGGCACTTCAGGTATTTTTTTATGGCTACCAATAATAAGCCTGGCCTAACAGATTATTTTGCTAATGCAGCTGGTGGTGGTATAAAGTACGAAACAGGTTCTTTAAAGGGCTTTCAATTGGGTATAAGTGGCTTTTTTATTTTTAATATTGGCTCATCAGATTTTACAGTGCCCGATCCCAAAACCGGGCAGATGAACCGCTACGAAATTGGGTTGTTTGATGTGCAAAAGCCCTCCAATAAAACAGATATTAACCGGCTGGAGGAGTTGTATTTAAAATATAGCTGGAAAAAATCGAATATAGTTATTGGTAAACAACTCATCAATACAGCTTTTATCAATTTGCAAGATGGCCGTATGCGACCAACTGAAGTAGGCGGTGTGTATGCTACATTTAACGAAGTAAAAAATACCCAGATAGAGGCTGGGTATTTAAAAGAAATATCGCCCCGTAGTACGGTAGCATGGTATGGTGTTGGTGCGTCTGTGGGTGTGTATGGTACAGGCGTTAACCCCGATGGCACAAAGTCTGGTTATGCCGGCAACCTTAACAGCAAGGGTATTGCTTTGTTTGGTGTAAGCACTAAACTACAGCAGCAGCTGTCGCTAAAACTGTACAATGTATTTGTACAAAATATTTTTAATAGTGTACTGTTGCAGGCAGATGGTAATTATGCCATACCCGGTAATAGTAAAATAGTTGCAGCCATACAATATATACGGCAAGATGCTGTAAACAATGGAGGCAATGCGGATATTGCTAAAACTTATTTTACCAAGGGTGGTAAAGCACAAACATTTGGTATAAAAGCTGGTTGGCAAAACCAGCGTTGGCAAACATCTGTTAACTACAATCGAATAACAAAAGATGGGCGGTACTTAATGCCAAGGGAGTGGGGCAGAGAGCCTTTTTTTACTTTTTTACCGAGGGAAAGAAACGAGGGCCTTGCCGATGTGCATGCTTATGTTGTAAAGGTTGGCTATGCTTTTACCCGGCGTGTAAAAGTGCAGGCCGCATGGGGGTATTTTGATTTACCATCGGTTAATAATTACGCTTTTAATAAATATGGGTTGCCTGCTTACACACAATGTAACCTGGATATAAGGCATGAGTTTACAGGTTTTTTAAAAGGGCTCGAAGCCCAGTTGTTGTTTGTTTACAAAGCAGGTAGGGGTAATACCTATGGTAATGATAAGTATGTAATTAACAAAGTAGATATGGCATCTTGGAACCTGCTGTTTAACTACTATTTTTAATCGCTACCATTAATCCATATCATCTTCAATTTCCAGCTTATAATTACCTACCTGTTTTTTACTCGCTACTATTTTTTTCTTTTGCTGCCTGAATTTTATGAGGCCGGTTACCAATATCAGTACCGACAGTATCCAAAAAACTATTTCCACCCATTTGCCATAGTTTACTTGCAACAGGCTGTTTACCGTCATGCCGGCAATCGAAAAATACAAAGCAGTACGAATAAAGGAGAGCAGTGTTCTATCATTAGCCATATCCGTTCTGTCTATAGCCAATCGCTCCCTTAAAATAAGGTCCTTGTTTATACGATTTTGTGTGTCGATCATACTTTAATGCTTAATAGTAAAATATTGTTTTTTTCTTACTAATGTAGCTAGAAATTTTTCTACTGGCATACATAAACACTTCTACAAACGAATAGAAGTTATTGTTTCAATTTTTCAGCTTCTCCCAGCGTTTTATGCTAAATGTACTAAGTACTTTTTTTAGAGGATTCAATCAATTATCCATTTTTTACGAATAAAAAAACCAACATGAAACAGGAAAAGAAAATTTTTGTCGTTGATGACGATCCTTTTTGGAGAATTATGCTCACCAAAATTTTAAAAGATTTGGGTTATAACGATATCGTTCAATTTGAAAATGGCAGCAACTGCCTCGATAGCCTGGGGTTAAATCCAAGCCTTGTTTTTTTAGATTACCAGATGGAAGATATCAACGGGCTCGAGGTATTACAACAAATAAAAAAATACTTACCCGGTATTGGTGTGGTTTTTTGCACAGCACACCAAGATTTAAATGTGGCCGTAAATGCTATGAAGTTTGGTTCGTTTGATTACCTCCTAAAAGAAAATGCCAGCAAAAAAGAAGTAGCTGCCATAATAGCTAATATTGAAAAAAGCAGGGTAGTTACCGATGGTATTTTTTAAGCAGATATAATAGCCAGCTTTATGCCTTTTACATTTGCACACCCTGCTGTTATTTTACCATTTGGCCGGCCAAGGTTTGGGCTGTCTCAAACGGGCTTAATTGCCGGAAGCATGGTACCCGATTTTGAGTTTTTCTTTTTAATGAGGGTAGATGAAAATATCGGTCACCATGTGTTGGGTTTTTTTGTATTTGATATACCTGTAGCGGTACTGCTATGCTATTTATACCACGGCATTATCCGTAATACATTTGTATACAACCTGCCCGGCTGGTATTACAAACGCCTGGCATATACACAGTACTTTGGTTGGCACCAGTATGCAATGGCCAATAAATTTGTGCTGCTTTTTTCGGTAATAATCGGTGCCGCCTCTCACTTGCTGCTGGATGCTTTTACCCATTACGATGGCTTTTTTGTAGAGCTGTGGCCTGTGCTAAGCGCCAATTGTTTTGTAATGGGGCATGCGTTTCCGATATATGCGGTATTGCAGGTTGCAGGTAGTGTGGTGGGCTTGTACCTGGTGCACCGGTATATTGCAGCGATGCCAATAAACGAAACTGTAGATAACCGGGTTCAAAAAAAACGGGTATACTGGAGTGGCTTAATTTTTTTAGCAGCCATTATACTTACTGCACGTGTAAGGCTGGTACCAGCATATCAAACATTTTGGGATATGCTTTTTTCTACTATTGGCAGCTGCTTATACGCATGGCTGCTGGTAAGTATTTTATATAGCAGGCGAAGTGTAGTTGTTAAGCAGGAATGATGGCAGTAGAAACAAATTTATCTAGCCCGGTAGTTTCTACCCATTTTTCTACAGCAGAATCTCGTTGGTAAACAAATATGAGTTTTTTTGCGGTGATATCAAGAACATGGTGAGCATGTATTACTTCATTCATCCCGGATAAATCTGTTTCAGTTACATCTTTGGCATCAATATAAATAGTATCAAAATCGCTATCGAGGTATTTGTTAATCGCTTCTCTTACACTGGCAGCCTCGGTACCACCAAATTTACCTGTGATGATGATGCGTAAGCAATCCTTATCATGATCCGAAATTTTGAATGGTACTGTTTCAATACTCATAATATTATGTTTCGGTAAAGCTAATAAAACAACTATGAACAACCTTAAACTATGGCTATTCTTTTTTGCACAAAGTAGTGCGGCCATACTGCATGGGCAAGATACCGTTGGCAAAACGCAGCTTACCCCGGAAAAAAGAGAACAGCATATACAAGCAGCCCTTCAATTACGCAAGCAAGAGAATTATACAGGCGCCATCCGGCAGCTCGATTCCATATTGGCTAAGCAACCTGCTGATGCACCCGTAATGCTGTTTAAAGGCGATTTAAAATTGCAGGCAGCGTTGTTTAAAGAAGCTGCTGAAACATACAAAGCCTTGTTGCCACTGGGTTACGAAAGTACCATTGCAGAAATTAACCTTAGCTATGCATTGTTTATGAATCATCAGCCAGCAAAGGCTTTGCATCATGCACGGGCGGCCTGGCAAAAAAACAAAACAAATACCAATGCCATCGTAAACTATTTCAATGCCCAGTTATGGAATATACAAACAAAAAAGGCAGGCGAGTTTTTGCAACAGCAGCAGCATTTGCTGGCACCACCGCAGGTACTGGTTTTGCAGGCAAGGTTGCATACTACCAATGGCAATTATAATAAGGGATTACATTTTTACGATAGTCTTGTAAATTCTTATCCTGATAAATATTACCTACAAGAATATGCAGAGGTATTGTTAGGAAAAAAAGAAATGGATAAAGCCGCCAGCACCATGCAGGGCGGCAAACATTATTTTTCTAACAGCGAGTACAATGCATTTACACAAAAGCTTAAAGCAGCCCGCCTGCAAAATGCCGGTTACGAGTTTGTATATTTTAAAGATGTGGCTAAAAACATTCGGATAGAAAATGTGCTATGGTGGCAACAAGGCGAGGGCAGGGTATACCGGCCCGGGGTAAGGGCAGGTAATGCTTCTATATCTTCTGCCGGAAAGGATAAAACAAATACTCAGTTTGTGCACCTGGTTGTAGCCGAACGATGGAGTAAAGCCTGGAGCGGACAAACTGATGTGCACCTGCAACGGGTGCAGCCTGCAGGTGGCAAGGGCTTTACTGGTGTAACCGGCAGGCAACTGGTACAATACCAACCTACCGATCATCGAATGTTTGGCCTAAGCTACCAGGCAGATATTTTAAATTTTACAGCATCCTTATTACAAAAAAATATCCGCAGTAATAGCCTTGGCTATGTAACACATATTATGCTTACCGGCAAAACTGGTTTTTTTTCGCAGGGTAATTGGGCGGTGTTGTCCGATAATAACCAAAGCAGGCAATTTTTTGGATCGGTGTACCATTTGATAAGAACCGAACCAACTATAAAAGCTGGTATTAACTTTTCTGCATTGCATTATGCCGATAGCAGTATAAAAACATATTTTTCGCCTAACAGGTATTTAAGCTCTGAGGTGTTTGCCGATTATAGTACGGCCTTGCCCACTATTTCAAAATTTTACCTGCAAATGCAGGGGGGAGCAGGTATGCAAAAAATAGAAGATCAACAATGGGATCCTGCACTTCGTTTTCAGATCGAATTAGGGATGAGGCGTAATCACCTGGAAGCTTCTTTAAAATATCAAACCAGTAATGTGGCTGCCGCCAGTGGCGCCGGTTATAAATTTAACTGGTTTACCTTTCGTGTAATGTGGAAGTGGTAAGAGTGTACTGGAATGTTGGTTAGCCCGGTGTGCATTTTGGCACACCGGGCTTTTTTATAAAAGTAGTTTACGATGTTTTTGCTTTAAAAGTAAAGTGCTTTTGTAAAAGATAATTGGCAGACAAAACTAACATGGTAGAAATAATTTTTGCCACTGTTGGATGCATGTTTATTATTTCTATTAAAAATTTTAGCAGCAGGTAATCACTTAATAAACCTTGCAGTACTACCAAAAAATAACGGCCAATATGTCCCGTAGTTGCCTGGCCATTACCTTGGGTGTTAAATGCAAAGTTTTTGCTTAACCAGTACCCTGTTGGTACGGTGCAGGCAAAAGCTATCAACAAGCTTACGGTATACGCCTCAATGCTAATACCGGCTACTTGCATATTGCTGCCGCTTTGTAAAACCTGGTATCCAATGGCAAACAAAACAATATTTAATGCCGTGTTTGCCGCACCCACAGCCAGGTAAGCATATACCTGATAAGGCATTAGTTTTTTAAACAAAGGATAAAAAACCAGCAGCGTTTTTTGAATGATATTTTTAAGCATACATAATTGTTTTACATTATTTACTGGTAAGTTTTTTTATATGGGATAAGTACCACTCTGCCAGTTCATTCATAGGCAGGCCTTTTGCAGCTGCATAGTTTTTGTCCTCTATCTGTCTTCTTTCGGCTGGGTGGTCTATTAAGTGTGATACTGCATTGGCAAGGCTGCTGGCATCGTCTGTGGTAAAATAGGCGCCACCATATCCTTCTTCTTCCACCACTCTTTCAAGGTCATCAATTTTTGGTAAAATACATGCCCTTGCATAGCTGCCGGCCTGGTGCAAAATGCCCGAGCTGCCCGTGGTGGTTGTGTATGGAAAAACAATAAAAGTGCTATCCTGAAAAATATCTGCCACTTTTTCTTCGGGTATATAACCCGTAAAAACCGTGTTAGACATGCTGTTGTATTTTTCTTGTACTCCCTGCAGGTAACCCTTTACATTGGGGTTATCTGTGCCAGCAATGGTGGCAATAAACTTTTGAGTGGGGTATTTTTTTTCCAGCATTTTGGTAGCCTCCAGCATTACCTCCACTTTTTTATAAGTGCCAAATTTTCCAAAAGCCATCAGGTTTATTTGCTCCATTGGCTCTTGCAGGTATTTGCGTTCTGGCAGCTCAAAATTGCCATGCGGCAATAAAATAATATTGCCTGTTTTATATTTTTTATTTAGTATGTCAACGTATTGAGATATAGTAACGCCTACCAGGTTGGCTTTTAAAATAAACTTAGTGAGTTGTTCGCCAATCCATAAAAACAGGTTTGTTTTCCACTTGCTGTTAGCCATGCCAATAGTATCCAGCTTTACGGTTTCTGTAATATTGTGTAAAATAACTACCGATGGAATATGAAGCATACGGCACATCCATGGAGTAAGCAATCCGAGTGCTGCAGGTATTTTGCCTTCGCCAAAAGTCATAAACTGCAGGTTCATAATTACTGCATCCGGCTTTAGTTTTTTTAAAGCTTTGCGGATATGCAGTACTGTAAAGCTGCTG
Organism: Bacteroidota bacterium; assembly: GCA_039796475.1. GTDB lineage: Bacteria > Bacteroidota > Bacteroidia > Chitinophagales > Chitinophagaceae > Ferruginibacter. The sequence continues at coordinate 12,563 of JBDKJT010000197.1, forward strand.
TTAAACTTCCAGCAGGGTACCAGCTCAATGCCTTCCATTGCATATTTATCATACGCACTGTTATCGGGCAGGTAGTTTGTTAATACATAAATTTTATCAACACCAGGTTTGCCTACAAAGCTTCGGATAAGGTGGTATCCATACTCGTTTAGCGTAACCTGGCTGGGTGGATAAGGAGAAATAAAAGCTAGTTTCATGATAAAAGTTTTTAGTTGTAATTACAAAATGGTATTTCGTCGATAATCCTTATGCCATCAATACGCCAATGATCGCCTTGTACCAACAGTACAACAGCAATATTGGCAAGCGTATATTTTTCTGGCTTATTAGGATATTGATATTTAAAAATTACGTTGCTGTCAATGGCCGTACATACCAATGCATCGCTGGCCCAGGTTGATATATGCAATTGGTGCCTTAAGTCGGTTCTTTTTAATACAGGCTTTTGTATGTTTTTATAAAAAGCACAAATTTGCCTGAACCATCCTTCGGTATAATATTCTTTTCCCTCTTCTACATCATTACTGGCGTAAAGCTGGTTTAAATGGCTCCATATATTACTGTAATCTGCCTGTATTATTTTTAGCTCTGCTTCAGAAGGTTTGTAAATAGAATGTACAAATACATTTACCACCGGTTGGTGTGCTGCTGCAACTTCATCATTACGCAGAAAAACGGGTTTCTCCTGGTTGATCTCCATGGTTTTTTCCCTGAGGTATAAAAAACTCAGCAGGGTAAGTATAAATAGTGTTACAACAATACGCATACTACTGGATGGTGATGTTTAGCTGGTTAGAAAATGTTTCGTTTATTCTTGCTTTTAACTGGTATTTTTTATTTTTTTCGGCAGGTATCCATGCACGGGCAATGCCTTGTTGTACGGCACATTCCATATGCCAGGTATTGCCACCATCGTAATAAGTAAATGTTACCGGCGTGCCATCTGCTACTATGTTATTGTATACATCTTTTAATAAGCTTGTGTAAGCGTACAGGTTATTTTCTTGCGGCTGGTATACCGCTTGTATGGTAATGGCTTTGCAGGAGCCGGGCAATATATAGTAGGATGAAAGAGGCTCATCTTTAAAAGCCCTGTAAATACCGGCTTTGGGTGCAAGCCCTACCTGTTTTTCAATAAAAAAAGTTTTTGCTTTTAGTGGAAGCAGGTTACGGTGTGCATCCATTTGTAAAAATATTAATTGCTGATGCAGGCTTGAATCTGGGTTAACCGTTTTAGGCGATCGGTATTCTCTAAATCTTATTTCCGGGGCCTGCTGGTTGATTGCATACACCGGGTAATAAAAAAAATTATTTTGCTGCCACAGGCATATTTGAGCAGGGCCCTCGATAATGCCAAAGCGGTAGGGCATATCAATACTCAACAAACCGCTATCGCCTTGTACCCTCAATTCAATTGGTTGAAAACTGGTTTGCAGGCAAGCCTTCCATTTACCCGGTATTGTTTTAAAACGTAATACTGCATCAGGCATATAAATAGTATCTGCCAAATTTAGCCAGGCTGGTGGCGGTGTTACAGCTTGCTTACAACCAGCCAATAGGTATACAATTGCGCCATATAGTATTTGCTTCATCATTGCAGGTAAATGGCTTGAGATATAAAACAATGTGGTAGTATGGCAATACCTTGGTTGCTGTTGGCTATTTCATCTTTTTTAAGCGGCAATATTTTGCGTAGCTGGCCATTAATAAATACAATAATGGGTATGCTGGTTATCCTGCTGGCATTGGGTTGTATTTTTTTAAACAAATGATTAAAGTTGATGTTAAGCCCGCTGCGTACAGCTTTTGTATGTACTGCCAACTGTGTTTGCCAAATAATGCCACTGGCATCTTTTTCTGCAATGAGTATGCCCGGTATATTTATTTCGGTGGTTAGCTCATTATAAAACCGGGTATTGATAGTTACGTTTGCCGAGTCCATGGCTTGTACGGAGTAGCCAGGTGTGCCACCATGGATGTAGCCACGCTCACTTACGTCTGTTTCTGCATACAGCTCTATACTTTTTACCTGCAACGAATCCATCAGTTGGGTACTATCCAGCGGTACCTGGAAAAAGCTGCTGGCCTTGGGGGATAAATTGTATTGAAAGCCTGTGGTAGGATAATAATTTTTTACCACACTGTCTTTATATCGGATGGTTACTTTTAATGCAATGTTGATGGGGATATCGTCTGAATTAAGAATTTCGCCGGTAATAAAATTGTCTTTACCATTACGGATAAAGTTTACTTGCTTGTAAGCAGCAAAAGGTTTTTTTACCCGGTCGTCTTTTACCGTTGGAAAGCTGCTGATTACCCTTTTACCCATTTTTTTAAAAAGTGTATACGTATAGCTACGCATTTGCTCAGGGGCAATTTCTGGGTTATACTGCACTGGTAGTATGTACCATTTTTTTTGCAACAATACCATTTGCAGGGTATCATTTTTAAGGCGGTAACCAAGCGATGTTCTCCATCGGGTAAATACAGCCACCGTAGCAGAGTCGGTAGTTTGCTTAAATGTATTTACATGGATGCTGTCTAGTTTTGCATAGGAGGGCAGCAAGCCACCATCACTCACCGATTTTTCAAGTAAATATTGATCGAGTGTAAAAGTGGGGGATGGCCTAAAAAAATGAAAGGCGTTTTCAAAACGCTGAAAATCCAGGTGATCGTAATAATGCAGTATGCTTGTTTTAGGATCCTTTTGTTCCTTAACTAGTAAAAACTCTCCAATTTGTTTTAAAATAAACGAAAAGAAAAAGATAAAAGGCAGCAGTGATGAAAAATACATCACCCGGCGTGGGTAGTAATCGGCGGTGTGGGGCACTTCCTCAAAATATTCTTTTTGCTTTAGCCGTACCATGTAAAATGTTGTAAGCAGTATGGCCATGCATAAGCTGCTAACAGGTATAATACCCCAGGCTTTTTTTAAAATGGGCAATACCGCTTTAGGCTGGATTGGTTTGATGGTGGAAATATTTCCTTTTTCCCAAACCATTATGCCGTTTTCTAATTGTATGGTTCGGCCCCAGCCGGTATAATACAGCAGCGGATCATAATACCTGTCGTTGCTAAACACATATTTTAATTCGTATTTTTCTGCATAGGTTAAAAAATCGTACAAAGAGGCAAGGCCTTCTTCACCACTAAATTTTGCATTTTCGAGCCTTTCCACCGGCCTTGTGGTAAGCTCAGGTAAACGCCGGGCAGAGTGGTAGTTGCCATCCACAGTAGCGGCAAGCGAGTTGGCACTTAGCCATGCCATTTGGTCGCCAAAGCCGAGGGTTAAATACCGCCACCGCATGTGATCATCCCGGTTTAAAAAATTAAGCATGGGCTGTATTTGTATCTCCTGCGGCTGTAATGGCCTAAACGTACCGAGGTGAAAAATAAATACAATAAATAGCAGGTAAGCAAATCCGGTAATACCTGCCAGTACAAAATGCCCAGAATCTTTTATGCGGTTTACCCAAAATTTTTTGATGCTGCCTGCTAAAAACGAGTGTATAAATTTTGCCATAAAGGGTATGGCAATAATAGAAGCCCAAAAGCCAAACCTGTCTAGCGTAAGTATATTAAATGCATTGGAGCCCAATATCATTTTAGGCAGTGGTGTGGTACCACCACTACCCAGCAGCAGGCACATAAAAAATGATACTGCCCACCCAATAAATCTTTTTTTTCGGGTAATGGTATACGAGATAGCGGGTAATAAGCAAAAAATTAAAGTGAGTGGGATGATAAAAAATATCAACCCCGAAGACATGATCTTAAAAAAATTATCTCTTGAACCATGTGGGATAGATACCTGTGTAATAGGATCTGTTTTGCTCCAGTACCAATAGGGAAAAATTAAACCGATGGCAAGGGTTAGCATGATGCCACCAAATAATATAAACTGTTTGTACTTTTTTAATGCATCAATTACCAGTGCCCAGCCAAATTTAAATATGTTTTTTTCCCTGTCTGCTGCTGTAAGCCCATCTGTTAGTGCCATAAATACAGTAGGGGCAATAAAAAAAACCATTCCAAAAATGGCTGTAACATGGTGTGAGCTTACCACTACCGCTAAAAACGATAGTGCCATTACTAAAAAAATAAATTTTTTACGTATCAGGTATAAGTATAAAAATGGCAGTGCATTTAATAAAAAAGATAAGCCAGTGAGTGTGGGCATTTGTCCGTATACATGCAGGGTTTCTACAATGGATGATAGTATTACTACCAGCAGCGATGCAACACCGGCAACGGTTTTATCAAAAAATAATTTTGTAAATCGGTAAACGCCTACAATTAGTATTTCAAAAATGCTAATGGCATAAATGCAAAAAGCAATTTTTAGTGGAAACAGTTTGCTGATAAGGGCTATTACCTGGTGTACCAGGGGCGGATAGCTGATGGTTAAAAAACCTGTATACCATCTATACTCCCAGGGCTCAAACCAAAATCGGGCATAATGATCGGCAAAAAACATATGTACATAAGCATCGTATGTTTTAGGCAGGGTGTAATACAGTATTACGCCATGTGTAAGTAATGCCAAACACATAGCTACCAGCAATAGTTTTTTACCCAGGTAATCGTTCCAGATATTATTACTCAACTTGTTCAAGGTAGTACCGGGTAAAAATGCTTATAAATAATGTTCGCCTTTGGTTTGTTTTACTTTAACCAGGTATTCTTTTATTTGTTGTTCGTTTTCTTTTTTACAAATCAGCAGGGCATCGGGGGTGTTTACAATAATCAAGTCTTCTACACCGCCTACCAGCACCAGCTTTTTATCGTTTGAGTGAACAATACAGCCGCTGGTATCAATCATCATCGTATTGTTACCTGCTACTGCATTTTGCAGGCTATCTTTTTCAAAATTTTCCCAGGCACTATTCCACGTTCCAAGGTCGCTCCATTTAAAATCAGATGGGATTACCAGTACATTATCGGCTTTTTCCATAATGGCATAATCAATCGACAGCGACTCACAGTATTTGTAGATATGTTTTACGGCATCTTTTTCTTGTGGTGTATTTATGTCTATCAATCCGCAAATAAATACATCCAGCATTTTGGGCATATACCTTCTAAAGGCATCAATTATATCGCAAGCCTTCCAAACAAATATGCCTGCATTCCACAAATAATTGCCACTGTTAAAAAATGTAAGCGCTGTATTTTGATCAGGCTTTTCTGTAAACCGTACTACCGGGTATATATCCTTCGCAATTGGTTTTTTATCATAATTAATGTAGCCATAGCCGGTATTGGCGCTGGTAGGTTTAATGCCCAGTGTAATAAGTGCAGCATGCTGTGCTGTGTAATCAAGCGCAAGCTTGCAGGTGGCTTCAAAATTTTTTTCATCTTCAATAAGATGGTCGCTGGGGGATACAATGATATTGGCATCTGGATTTAGTTTTTTTAGTTTTAATGCAATGTAGGCTACGCAGGCGGCTGTGTTTTTTCTTTCGGGTTCTGCTACAATATTTTGTTCGGGCAGTTGTGGCAGTTGTTGTTTAACAATAGCTGCATACTCCTGCGATGTTACTATGTATATATTTTCGGGAGGGATGAAGTTGATGTAGCGATGGTATGTAGCTTGTAGTAGTGTTTTGCCAGTGTTTAAAATATCCAGGAATTGTTTGGGGTATCCTGTACGGCTGATGGGCCAAAACCGGCTGCCAATACCGCCAGCCATAATGGCTGCATAATTATTGTGATTCATTTTTATTGGATTGTGTATGTGAAAAATAAATTTTAAACAGGTACAAGCTTAGCGCCTGCACCTGTTTGTAACAACAAGCACTGTTGTTTATCTAACTACCAACTTGCCGGAATATTTGTTGCCTTGTGTGGCCTGCATGGTAAAAAAGTAATTGCCCTTTTGGATGTTTACAGCATCCAGCAAATACTCACCATTGGTTACCGTAATTTCTAGCCGGCGTATAATGGCGCCCCGGTTATCTGTAATGGTTAATACCCCTGCAGTAACCTGTGCCGGAAAAGTAAGTGTTGTGTACCGGCTAAAAGGATTGGGGTAAGCGCTGGCCTTACTACCCAATTGTGCCGATGGTTTATTGTTATTAAAATTTACATTCTTCACCTTTAACGAAAAATCACTAAACTGCTGGTTGTCGCCACTTACCGTAAATACCAGCCTCTTAATAGATGATACTACTACTGGCTGTCCTTTATCGTTAGTAAAGGCACTAATGGGTATGGTTATTTTTTTTGATTCGGGTGTGGCAATGATATTGTAACGGGCTCTTTCATTCCAGTTGGTAAGATTATTTTGTACCAATACTACTTCTACTGGTTTATTGCTCTGTACATCAAAAGTAAGGTAGCCATATTCGCTAATGTCTAAAGGTGTATTGCCAGCTATTGCGTTTCTAAACAGGGTTATATTACCTTTTACTTTCCCCTGTACTTCTGCACTTCTTTCAATGTGCAGCATATCCTGGCTGGTGGAGAGGGCATCACTTTTTACAGCGAATAAAACATCATTTGCCAATTGTTTATCGTAATCAGTGCCCCAGGCTCCATCAGCCAGGTATAGCGCATCTACTTGTGGGCTATTGGGTGCTCCAATGGAAAATCCTATATCAAATATTCCATCAGTACTTACTTCAATAGTTTGATAAGTGTCGCCAGATAGTGCAATCGTTTTGTTTATATTTTTAAGGTATCCAGTTTCGCTTGTTCTGATATTTCCGTTTAATGTAATGCTGCTGGCTTTTTTCCGGTTGCTGATTACCAGCTCCAGTTTGCCATTTTTATAAGCTCCTTTTTTGATGTATACATCGGGTAAAGTGGTAAGCGAAGAGTTATCCACTACTGTTTTTTCACTCTCTAATTTTTGTAGTATGGTATTGGCAATACTGCAAACCTGGCCCATAGATCGGCCCCAAACCTGGAAGTTGAGGTATTCGCCATCTGGGTACTGCTCAATATTCCATAGGCTGTAAAGGCTATATTGGCCATCCATTACCTTTACCGAAAAGCTAAGAGCATAGTCTACTTCTCCATTGGGTTTTTTAAAGGTGGTGTTAATGATTTTATAGCCATTTAATAATATGGTTCGGATGTTTTCGATTGAAGCGCCATTTAACCGGTCGCAAATATTTTTGGTATGGCTGTATACTTTTTCCATGGTATGTGTTACCAGTGCGGCCGATACCCGTTGCTCACCATCATAATAATCATTGCTAAATACCTGCGTAGCATTGGTAATATTTGTTAAGTCTTCTGGTGTAGAAATATAAGAAGTTTCATTACCAAACATACCTGAAGATGGTAAGTATACAGGCAGCTCGCCTGTTATGCCATTGTTGCCCTCGGGGCGTTGTTGCAGGTTAGTACGTTTGCGCTGGTATGCTTTTTCAGCTTGCCTGGCAGTGTTGTCCTTATCTCTTTTGAAATTTCTAAGGGCAATTTTTTCTGCAAGGCTACCATTGCTTTCAAGCCCACCTTGGTTAGCAGAGGATACCTGGAAGGCACTTTCTACCGGTGCATAATTATCTGTTTGCATTGCAGTGTACGGGTTTGCCGTAATGTAAAAAAGGGCATCATTAAAATCATTATCGCAGGAGCCATAATCCCGGCGAATGTCTTCAAATCCAAGTATAATTCTTTGATTGGTGCTGTCTGCAATCAGTACATTATGATAGCGTAAAGATGCATTTGCTTC
>JBDKJT010000198.1:0-13310 GCA_039796475.1 Bacteroidota bacterium
ACATTTTACGGGAATTAAACCGGGTTAAAGGTGTTTATTTTATGTTTTCAGATGCGGCCTTGGGGGATATCATGGTGCAGCAACCAGGCGATTTTTTGGCAAGCACCGAGCAGATATTGGAGGCTATCTTAAAAAATACCGGGCTTGCCTATAAAAAAATAAACGAGCAAACATTTGTAATCCTTGCTGCCCAGGCAAAATCTTCCGCAAACCTTTCTTCATTACCGGGCTTGCAAACGATTGCTGGCGAATCTGTAAGTACTAGTATAATAGCTGGCAAGGTTACCGATAAAGATAATAAGCCGCTGGCAGGGGTTTCGGTGCTGGTAAAGGGCCAGCAAAAAGGTGTATCTACCAACAGTGCCGGGGTATTTGCCATTGAGGCGCCCAAATCAGCGGTACTTGTTTTTTCGTTTGTTGGGTTTGTAACGGTTGAAATGGTAGCGGCAGGCAGCACCAGCATCCGGCTGTCAGAAAAAAATAATAAACTCAACGAAGTGGTGGTAACCGCACTGGGTTTTCAGCGAAAAACAAAAAGCCTTAGCTATTCGGCACAAAAATTATACAGTGCAGATGTAGCCACCGTAAAAGATGCTAATATGATTAACAGCCTGGCTGGTAAAACGGCGGGCATCACTATCAGCCGGAGTGTATCGGGTGTTGGCGGTTCGTCAAGGGTAATATTAAGGGGCAACAAATCAACTCGTGAAAATCAGCCCTTGTATGTAATTGATGGGATACCCGTAGCTAATTTTTCGCCGGCTCAGCCGGTAGATATTTGGGGGCAATCCTCTGGCGCCGGCTCCGGCGGCAGGGATGGGGGTGATGGTATTAGCAATATCAATCCAGATGATATAGAAACCATTACCGTATTAAAAGGTGCATCTGCAGCGGCGCTTTATGGCAGCCAGGCTGCTAACGGTGTAATACTTATCAGCACCAAAAAAGGCAAATGGGGCCAAAGCCGCATTGAGTATAGCAGTAGTTATACTTTTGAAACAGTGCTGCTAAAGCCTGCTTTGCAATACCGCTATGCACAAACAATTGGGCCGGTAGCCAACAGTACAGGATCGGCAGAAAGCTGGGGAAGAAACAATAAAGCACCAGACCATACCCGTGATTTTTTTAACAGCGGTGGCACGTGGACAAATTCGCTGGCTTTTAGCGGCGGCAACCAAACAGCCCAAACTTATATCTCTTATTCAAATACGGCCAACAAGGGTATACTGCCCAGCAGCCGCTTTAACCGGCATACCCTTAATATGAGGGAAACGATGAAGCTGCTGGATGATAAACTAACCATTGACGGAAATTTTAGTTTTACCAGTCAGCGTACAAACAACAGGGCAGTATCCGGTATGTACAACAATCCGTTAACTGGCTTATATCTTTTTCCCCGGGGGTTAAATTTTGATGCTTACGCCAGGGATTACCAGTATCATTCTGCCCTCAGAAATATGCCTTTGCAAAGCTGGTGGAACATCAATCACGACAAAGGCTGGGCCGGAGATGATAACCAGCAAAACCCATATTGGGCACTGTATCGAAATATACGTACCGATAGCCGCAACAGGGGTATGGGTGCGGTTACTTTAAAATATCAGTTTACTAACTGGTTTGCCCTGCAGGCCAGGGGTAGTGTTGATAAATCTTTTGACAATTATGAACTAAAATCCTATGCTGGTACACAGCGGGTATTGGCAGCCAGCAATGGCAGGTATACACTTGAAAAAAATACCCATACACAATTGTATGGAGATGTAATTGCCACAGCCTTGGCAAAACCCTTTAAGCATGTTGGTATTATTGCCAATGCCGGGGCCAGTATTTTAGATTTAAAAGGGAATGAACGGGTGTTTTTTGATACCGACCCTACCACCGATCCGGGCCTGGAGTACGCCAACAAATTTAGTGTGGCCAACATAAGGCCAGCCTCGCTTTTTAGCAGTGCCAGTATGGATAGAAAACAGGTACAATCTGTTTTTGCAGGCACGCAAATAGGCTACAAAGACAAAATATTTGTTGATTTTACTGCAAGAAATGATTGGTCGAGTACATTAGCATTTACACCCGGCGTTAACAAAGGTTTTTTTTATTACTCCGCAGGGTTTGCAGTGGTATTAAGCGAACTGGCACCACTGCCAGCCCTTATCAGCTTTGGCAGGCTCCGGCTGTCTTTTGCTAAAGTGGGTAACGATATTGCACCGTATGCTACGCATCCACCCTATAAGTTTATACAAACATCCAACGGGCAGGTAAAACCGGTGCTTAATACAAAAACTCCGTATCCCGGCACCTACCTGCAGCCAGAGGATAACCGCTCTTTTGAAGTGGGTACCGAGTGGCGTTTTTTTAAAGACAGGCTAAGCATTGATTTTACGTTTTACAAAAACAATAATCACCGGCAGTATATGGAAATTCCAGCGCCACTGGGCAGTGGGTTTTCCAGCTATTACCTCAATATGGGTAACATACAAAACAGTGGGGTTGAGCTGTTGCTAACGGTAATACCTATTGCCAGCAAAAAAGTAAAATGGACCAGCACCTTTAATTTTTCGGCCAATAAAAACAAAGTGGTAAAACTAAGCGATGTAAATATACCCGGGGCTGGCTCCGGCAATTCGTTTATATTAACAGAATTTGGTGTAAACATGTTTGCCTCCAAGCTAAAAGAGGGAGGATCTTGGGGTGATATTTTTACCAATAAACAGGTGGTGAAAAATGCCTATGGCGAAATTGAATTAGATGCTAACGGTAAACCCTACACCAGCAATGCAGTTGGTGATATTTTACTTGGCAATCCACAAGCAAAATGCAATGTTGGCTGGTATAATACCGTGGATGCAGGCCGTTTTACCTTGTCGCTGCTGGTAGATAGCCGTTTTGGAGGCAGGGTAATGAGTGTTACGCAGGCGGTGTTGGATAAATATGGCGTAAGTGAGGCCTCTGCACATGCAAGGGATATGGGAGGCATACCTGCCAATGCAGTAAATGCACAGGGTGAAAAAGTAATTACTATTGCTGCCCAGCAATATTACAGCGCCCTGGGTGGCCGGGATGGTGCCGGCGAAATTTATATGTACGATGCTACCAGTATACGGCTTAGGGAGGCTTCGTTACAGTATGCATTACCAGCTTTTAATAAATTAATTAAAGAGATAAGAGTTGGCCTGGTGGGGCGTAACCTTTTCTTTATTAAAAACAAAGCACCCTTTGATCCCGAAACTACCATGAGCACCGGCAATGGGCTGCAGGGAGTGGATGTATTTGGGCTGCCTGCTACCCGTAGCATGGGTATCAGCCTTAGATGTATTTTTTAAAAATTATTACAGTATAAAGTAGCATGAGCAATGGCAATTATAGCGCAACGTTTCTTCGCATTACTGCGGGGCTGTTGCTATTGCTGGCTGCAGGCTGTACAAAAAACTTTGAAAAATATAATACCAACCCATACGGGTTAACTGAAGAAGATCTGCAGGCAGATTATAAAATAGTTGGCGATGGATTTAAGCAAATACAATTAAATATTTATGCAGCTTCGCCTGCATGGCTGATGCAATTGCAGCAAAATCTTGCAGCCGATGTGTATTCGGGGTATATGATGGCACCCACACCATTCAGGGGTAATAGTAATAACATGAATTACGACCTGGTAGACGGATGGAATAATTACCCATGGATAACTGCCTACGATAATATAATGGCGCCTTGTAAGGATATACAGGTAAAATCGGGTGGCAAATACAGCGATTTTTATGCTTGGTCGCAACTGTTAAAAGTGTTGGCCATGCACCGGGTAAGCGACATATACGGCCCCGTTATTTACACCCATTATGGTATAATAAATGGAGATGGCAGCATTACTTACGATAGCCAGGCCGAGGCCTACCGGGCTTTTTTTAAAGATCTGCAGCAAGCCATCGATACCTTAACGGTATATGCAAATAATCCTGCCAGCAATGCGGCCCGTTTATGGGCTCCTTTTGATTATGTGTATGCAGGCGATTACAGGCAGTGGGTAAAATTTGCCAATAGCCTTCGGTTGCGGCTGGCCATAAGGGTATCAAAGGTAGCACCGCAGCTTGCCAGCCAACAGGGGCAAGCTGCATTGGCCCATCCCTTTGGGTTGCTAAAAGAAAACGCCGATAACTTTTTGGTTGATATTGGTAATACCGCACATCCTTTAAATGTGATTAGTGGCACCTGGGGCGATATACGCATGGGTGCACCAATGGAATCTGTGTTAACAGGTTTGGCCGATCCACGGCTGCCCAGGTATTTTTTACCATCGCAAGATTATAAACCAGGGTACAAAGGCATACGCAATGGCATTGCTATCATCGATAAAAGTAGTTATGCTGGTTTTTCAGCATTGGCAGTGCTGCCGCCTAAAATTCAGTTGATGACATGTGCTGAGGTATATTTTTTAAAAGCAGAAGCCGCCCTAAGGGGATGGGCCGGTGCCGGTGAAGCAAAAACTAATTACGAAAATGGTATCCGCTATTCGATGGGGCAGCATGCGGTAGATGGTACTGCATATATCACAGACGATTTAAGCCAACCTGCAAAATATACCGATCCACAAAATGCAGCCAACGATGTATTGGATGCAACCGGCGGATTATGCAGCGCTACTGTAAAGTGGAACGAAGCATTGGGCTTTGAACAAAAATTGGAGAAAATAATCCTTCAAAAATGGATAGCCATGTTTCCAGATGGGCAGGAGGCCTGGAGTGAGTTTCGCCGCACGGGATACCCCAGTTTATTTCCGGTGGTTATCAATAACAGCGGTGGAAAAATATCCAGTACTCAGTTTATCCGCCGTATCAATTTTCCATCCAGCGAATATTCTACCAATCCTAAAGGAGTGGCAGATGCAGTAGTAAAATTAGGCGGTGCAGACAATGGCGGCACCCGGCTGTGGTGGGATAAACGATGAGGCTGATGGTTAATAGCTGTAATAAATCCTGTAAATACAATCGTTAGATTTAGGCTGCTTTGCTTTTTTGGCATGCTTTGTTTTTATTGCCCTGTTGCCGGTTCTGGCCATTTATCATTTTTTGCTTCCTTTGATGTTTTTTGTAATGGGCCGGCCATTAAATCAAGTCAATTTGCAGCATTAATTACTTATGAGATTTTTTTTACTACTGTTTTTTGCCTGTGCTGTTTATAGCAATTTATTTGCCCAGCAACGTGATGGAGAAGCCTTTCAGCGGGAGTACAAGTATGCAATTGAAAAAACAACCGATCAAATAAAAATTGACGGCAACCTGGATGAAGCTGTTTGGTCGGTAAAACCCCGGGCGGGCTCTTTTTGGCTAAAATATCCCAACGACTTAGGGCATCCAAAGCGCTCTACAGAGGTGGTGGTAACCTACGATGATAAGTTTATTTATTTTGGTTTTACGGCTTACGATTCTGGCAAGGCTTTTATCAATAGTTTAAAAAGAGATAATGGGCACGATGGCAATGATTGTATTGGTATTGTACTAGACCCTACCAACCAGCGTACCAATGGTTTTTTCTTTGTGGTAAATGCATACAATGCCCAAAGCGAAGATCAGCTGCCCATGGGTGATGATAATGCCTGGAACTGGGATAACAAATGGTATAGCGCCACCCAACGGTACAACAACCGCTGGACAGCCGAAATTGCCATCCCATTTAAAACGTTGCGGTATACGGCCGACAAACTACTGTGGGGTATCAATTTTTTACGGGTAGACACCCGCTCTAACGAATACAGTGTATGGACGCATGTACCCGTAAATTTTCCTTCGCATTCATTGGTTTTTACCGGAGCCCTGCAATGGAAAACCCCACCGCCACAGGCCGGCGGAAATAGCGTTATAATTCCCTATGCAACCAGCAGTTTTAGTAAAGACAAACAAAATGGCACACCGGCTAAAGCCACTGCCAATGCTGGCTTTGATGCTAAAGTAGCGCTTAACTCTTCGTTAAACCTGGACATTACTGCTAACCCCGATTTTTCGCAGGTAGAGGTAGACAGGCAGGTAACCAATCTTACCCGGTTTAATATTTTTTTCCCCGAAAGACGTACGTTTTTTCTTGAAAATGCCGACTTGTTTTCTACCTATGGTTATCCTGATAACAGGCCCTTTTATTCCCGTACAATCGGATTGGATGCCAATGGAAACAAAGTGCCCATTATTGCAGGGTTAAGGCTTACCGGTAACATTGATAAATCAACCCGTATTGGTTTGATGAATATGCAAACAGCTAGTAAAAATGGGGTGGCAGCGCAAAACTATACTGCAGCAACCATCAACAAAAGAGTACTTAAGCGATCCGTGGTGAAAGCCTATTTTTTAAACCACGAAAATTTTATTTCGGCTGCCGATAAAATAAAAGAACCCCTAAAAGCGTATGGCCGAAATGCAGGATTTGAGTTTAATTATAACAATCTAAAAGGTAACTGGGAGGGTTGGGCTGCTTACAACCACTCGTTTAAAAAAAGCATCCATAACAAGGATTATTTTTACCAGTTTGGCGGACGGTATAACGATCGTAATTTTTCTGCTATCTTAAATTTTGCCGAGGTTGGCACTAACTATTTTACAGATATGGGTTTTGTATCTCGTATTGAAAATTACGATGCAGAAAAAGATACCCTCGTAAGGCTCGGTTATAAAGATATTTATGGCGAGGTAGGATACCGCATTTACCCAAGTAATGGCGCTATTAACCAGCACGCCTTTGAGCTAAATCATTATTTAATACTTAACCCAAATAACTCTTTTAATGAGCAGGGTAGCGAACTGAGTTATTCGATGCAGTTTACAAATACCAGTAATCTTTCTTTTAACTTTAATAGTAATAAGGTAAATCTTTTATTCCCCCTTTCGTTTACCGGCCAGGTGCCTTTGCCAAAGGGCACTTATAATTACCAACAAGTATCGGTAGGTTATAATTTTGATTTTAGAAAACCATTAAGTTTTGGAGTTAATGCTGGCATTGGAGGCTTTTACAATGGGCACTATCAATCGGTAGGTGCCAGTGTCAATCTGCGGAAGCAGCCACACTTGAATATTGGTATTAATGCCGAATATAATAACCTGCGTTTTCCGGGTGTGTATGGCAGCACAGAATTATTGCTGATATCTCCCCGGGTGGAGCTAAATTTTACCACCAATTTATTTTGGACCACATTTTTTCAATACAATACACAGCGTAATAATTTTAATATTAATAGCCGGCTACAATACCGTTATCGCCCGATGAGCGACTTATTTATTGTATATACCGATAACTACTTTACCGACCCGCTTTTTAAGAACAGGAGCCGGGCCTTAGTACTTAAAATGAATTATTGGCTCAACCTATAATCTTTTAATTGTATTAAAGACATTATTTATGTTTAATATGGCAGTTACATAGTGGCAGCTATAATAGCATATGCCTATAAATACTCGTGTACAAGTGAAAAATTATTTGTATAAATAAAAATTATATACAAACAATTTTCCACAATAAATGTTGACAATTCTGTGAAATTCATTCATTAAGCTTGCTTTTATATCCGGATATTTTTTATACCCAGATTTTTTTATTGTTTGGCATTAAATTTGTTTCCTAGTTGTCCGAATATAAATTCCCTATTTACCGGGTCCTAATCCTTCAGCCTTATTTTGAAAACTGCGTTTTTGTTCTTTGTTTTAAACTAGAGTAGTCTTGTTACCCAGCTATACCCCCAGCAAGAAATTAAACCATAATCCTAACCCGTTCTGTAACATCTCAAGACGTTCTGTGCTGTTTTAACAGTAAACAAATATTTCTTAACCAAGAACAGGAAAATGAATATTAAAAAAACGTTGTGTAAATGTTACACATTAATTAAAATCCAATAATGTATTAAAATGAGACATTTTTTCTTTTTTGTTTGTTTTATTGTTTGGGGGGGGGCGGCTTTTTCAAAAAATTATTACGTTTCTGCGGCAGGCAATAATGCTAACGACGGATTAACGACTGCTACCGCCTGGCAAACCATTGCTAAAGTAAACAGCTCGCTTGCAGCCATGGTTGCAGGCGACAGCGTGCTTTTTAGAAGTGGTGATGTTTTTTATGGCGCATTGGTAGTAAACAAATCGGGCAGCAGCGGAAAACCAATTGTATTTAGCTCTTACGGTACCGGAAATAAGCCGGTAATTTCTGGCTTTACCACTGTATCAGCCTGGTCGTTGGTAAGTACAGGTATCTATCAAGCTACGGTATCAGGTGCAAAATCTACACTTAACCTGGTAACCATCAACAATATACCACAGGCACTTGGCAGGTACCCCAATGCTGGCGATGCTAATGGGGGTTACTTATCCTACGAAGCCTTTTCCGGGTCTACCTCCATTACGGATTTGCAATTAACCGCTTCGCCATCCTGGACAGGGGCAGAAGCTGTAATCAGGAAAAAACTATGGATATTAAATCGTTGCCGGATTACAGGGCATTCTACTTCAACCCTTACTTGCCCAGATGCAACCAATTCAGATGGTACTGCTAATTGGGGGTATTTTTTTCAAGATCATGCCCGTACACTTGATCAATTTGGCGAGTGGTTTTTAAATAAAAGCACCAAACAATTACAGGTATATTTTGGCGCTGCCTCTCCTGCAGCTTACCAGGTAAAGGCGAGTACCATCGATACATTGGTAACCATTAATGCCAAAACTTTTGTTACCCTCCGCAACCTGGCTTTTGAGGGTGCAAACTATGCGGCTATTTATGCCGTCAACTCAAGTTATCTTAACATTATCAATTGCGATATCCGCTATTCTGGTCAAAATGGGATATATACCCAGGCCGTTTCAAATTTTACAATCGACGGTTCTACAACCAATCATTGCCTTAGCAATGCAATCATGCTAATTGGCACTACCACTACCAATATAACAGTGAAGAATTGTACAGTAAAAAACACTGGTATACTAGCAGGTATGGGGTTAAGCGGCAACAATTCTCATAAAGCCATCGATGCCGAAGTAGGCAGCACTTTATTAATTGAAGGCAACCGGGTAGATACTACCGGCTATGCTGGTATTGAATTTCAGGGTAGTAATGTAACAGTGCGTAACAACGTAGTAGACTATTATAATTTTGTAAAAGATGATGCTGGTGGTATTTATACATGGGCCTCAGGCACAGATGCTAATCCTGGCCCCTCTTATACCAACCGGGTTATCACTAAAAATGTAGTAATGAATGGTATTGGTGCTCCTTACGGTAAAGTGCCATATCGGTTATATTCATCTGGTATTTACCTGGATGGCCGCACCATGAATGTGGATGTAACAGATAACACCGTTTTTAATGTATCTAACCGTGGTATCCATTGCAACAACCCCGTTAATGTTACTGTTAAGGGCAATACATCTTACAATACTTTTTCGGCAATGAGTATTGCCCGCTGGTCTTGGGGCAGCATCAAAAATCTCACTATTAAAAACAATATTTTTTACCCTGTAGCCGATTCACAGCGGCATGTGTTTTATGTAAATTCTGGTTTAAACGAGCCCACCACCACAACGCTGGAGTCGGCCATTAAATCAATGGGAACCATTGACAGTAACTACTACAGTAATTACAACCAGGCTGGTTTTAATTACGAAGTATATCCTTATACCGGCGAAAAAGCTACACAGGTATCGCCCCAATCGTTGGAAGGGTGGAGCGATTTTTCTGGCTTTGATGTTAATGCTTCAAAACCCGTTATGTCTCCTTACAGCTATACAATAAATAGTTTGGTAGGTGCCAGTAAGTTTACCAATAATGCTTTTACATCCAACATTACCGGTCTTACCGTTTTTGGTACCGGCGTTACAGCTACCTGGGATAATACAGGCAAAATTTCTGGAGGCTCATTGCGCATGAATTTTTCTGCCCCTGTTGGTAACCGTTATGGACTATTACATGGCTCTATCGGTGCTACCAGCGCTGCTAAAAAATACATTTTACGAGTTACAACAGTGGGTACTACACAGCAAGGTATTATCAGGGCATATATTCGTAAAACGGCTTCTCCTTATTCAAATCTTACCCCTATTCAAACAAAATCATTTACTACAGCCCGTAGCTTGCATGAATTTTTGTTTGATGCACCCATCACAGATGCAGGGGGTAGCATAGTTATTGAAATAGAAATGAACTCTGGTACTACTTATTTAGATAATGTGGAGTTTTACGAAGCCAACGTTACTACTTATAAAAAAGAAGACCAGCTACGTTTTGAATACAACGATACCAAAACGGCTAAAAACGTAACACTTAGTTCCAATTATGTAGCGGTTGATGGCAAAGTGTACAGCGGTACAATTACGCTGCAACCATATACCTCTTTAATACTAGTAAAAGATACCAGCACTGTGCCGCCACCACCCGTTACCTTAAGTGCTACAGCTACCGCTCCTGCTAT
Organism: Bacteroidota bacterium; assembly: GCA_039796475.1. Classification (GTDB taxonomy): domain Bacteria; phylum Bacteroidota; class Bacteroidia; order Chitinophagales; family Chitinophagaceae; genus Ferruginibacter. The sequence goes on from JBDKJT010000198.1 coordinate 10,424, forward strand.
TAGTTGCTTTGGTGGTTCGGTTACTGCCACTGTAGCAGCTGTAGGCGGAAAATCACCTTATACAGGCACCGGCAGCTTTAGCGTATCAGCTGGCACAGGCTCTTTGCAATTATCGCACAGCACTGCTACTGCCGGTAATTATACATTGCTTTATAGTACCATTGGTGCCATCAGCTCTACCAAAAATTATATCCTGCGCTTTAGCACTATCCGTAGTGCAGGTACCGCTAATATAAGGGCAGCTATCAGGCAAACCAATACACCGTGGACGGTAATTACCACCAAGCAAACAGCTATTGCAGGTACCAGCAGAACCGATCATGAGTTTTTATTTACAGCACCAGCTTCTCAATCAGCTGCAAGCTTTTTAATTGAGGTAGAACAAACAACAGGTATCACTTATATAGACAATGTTGCTTTTTTTGAGGCAAGTGCTACCAAGCAGTTGCTGAGTGCCAACCTATATACCAATGGTGGTTTTGATGCAAATATTACGGGAGTTAGCGCTTACTCATCTAACGGCAGCCATACGGTAAGCTGGAATAATACCAGTAAAATAAGCGCTGTGTATTACTATACAATAAAAGATGCAGATGGTACCACGGTTATAGCTGAATTAAAAACAGCGCAACCTGCCGCCGCCTTAAAAGCTACAGCAGTAGCGGGTATTGTGCCAGCTACAGGTACCACCACCACGGTTACCGTAACGGGCACAGGAGGTACAGCCCCTTATACCGGCACCGGCACATTTACAGTAGGTGTAGGTAGCTATGCCTATACCGTACGGGATGCCAATGGTTGTTCTTCCACGGCTAATGTTACAGTTACCAAAGCAGCAGCAAGGCCTGCCGCCACTACTACAGTTGGCCGAGCCACTGAAGAAATAGCCGCCAGTGATGTTGCCTTGCAGTTAGTGGTTTATCCCAATCCATCTAATGGCCTGTTTAACCTGCAGTTGTTAGGTGGTACAGCAGAAAAATTAGGTATAACAGTATATAGCGCAGACGGCAGGATAGTACACCAGGCCATTGGTGCCGGCAACAGCAGCTATCGTTTTGGCAGCAACTTTACCCCGGGTGTATACGTGGTAAAAGTGGTACAGGGCAAAACCATACAAACATTAAAATTGGTAAAGGTTAAATAAAAACTTTTGTCACTGTGAAAACTACATCCCGGTAACTACAGGTTACCGGGATTTTTTTAGCAATGCCGCCCGTGCAAACGGTTTAGCCGTTTGTTCAAAAAAAATGATAAATAAACCTAAACTCTGCACTCCAACGCTCAAACTATTTATATTTGCCCACTTAATAACCAACCTTATTTATGAATTATAAGCGGATCAATAACATTACCGGGTGGATGATATGCCTGGTTGCCTGTATTGTATATATTATGACGATGGAAGCCACTGGCAGTTTGTGGGATTGTGGTGAGTTTGCTTCCAGTGCATATAAATTGCAAATACCGCATCCCCCCGGGGCGCCTTTGTTTGTATTGATAGGCCGTTTGTTTATGATACCTTTTGATCCACAGCATGCTGCCACGGGTGTAAACCTGATGAGTGCGTTGGCCAGTGGGTTCACCATCTTATTCCTGTTTTGGAGCATTACCCATTTTGCAAAAAAAATGCTGCAGCCAAAAGATGCGGAGATGAGCAACCAGCAACTATTTACCGTAATGGCAGCAGGTGTAGTAGGGGCATTGGCTTATACATTTTCTGATACTTTTTGGTACAGCGCTGTAGAAAGCGAAGTGTACGCCTTGTCATCTTTTTTTACAGCCGTTGTATTTTGGGCCGCATTAAAATGGGAGGATGCTGTTACCGAAGAACAAAAAGCGGGCATCAAAGGCCATTTTACCAGTGCCGACAGGTGGTTGATTCTTATATTTTATTTAATGGGCTTATCCATTGGGGTGCACTTGTTAAACCTGTTAACCATTCCTGCTATTGTAATGCTGTATTACTTTAAGCGTTATAGTGTAACCACTTGGGGTACTTTTTTTGCTTTTGTAATTGGCTGTATCATTACAGGTGTGGTGCAAAAATTTGTGATACAATCTACCATTAAGGGTGCAGGTGCCCTGGATATTTTATTTGTAAACGATTTTGGTTTACCCTTCTTTACAGGCTTTGCCTTCTTTTTTATACTACTGGCAGTATTAATATGGTTTGGATTAAGGATTGCCAAAAAGAATAATTGGAACTTTTTACGATTGGGGCTTTGGGCCATGAGCTTTATGTTGCTGGGTTACTCATCTTATATTACCACACTCATGCGGTCTAATGCAGATCCGTCGGTGGATATGTATAATGTAGATAATCCAGTGAGTTTAGTAGGTTACCTAAGCCGGGAGCAGTACGGCGATACACCCATTATGTTTGGCGCTGATTTTACTGCAGGAAACGTATCTGGCGAAGAGTACCAGCCAGATTATATCAATGAGGATACCTATATAAAAACAGATAACGGGTACGAAAAAAAGGGTCGTAAGCAAACCGTAAAATACCAATCGCAAGATGAGCACCTTTTCCCTCGTATGTGGGATGCCGGTAACGAGCAGGGCCATGCCGATTATTACGCCGATTTTGCAGACATTGTTAAAGACCCTAAAACGGGTGCATGGTCAAACAAACCCAGTATGGCAGATAACATCAGCTTTTTTACCCAATACCAGGTAGGCTGGATGTACCTGCGCTATTTTATGTGGAATTTTGTAGGTAAGCAAAATGATATACAGGGTGTAAACATGGCCAATGTAAGAGATGGCAACTGGAAAAGCGGTATAGGCTTGTGGGATAAAATGCGCCTGGGCAACCAGCAGCAAATGCCTGATAGCATGAAGTATAATAAGGCCAATAATAAATTATATGCCCTGCCCTTTATAC
>JBDKJT010000199.1:0-10659 GCA_039796475.1 Bacteroidota bacterium
AATGGCCCAAAAGGTTTTTGCCCATCCCAACTGCCATGTCCTTCTATTGGCTCCAACACTACAGTCCAGCATTCGCAGTTAAAAAATCTTAACCATTTACTGATAAAGTTGCCATATAAATGCTTTAGCAAATCGTTTGCCGGCAGCTTTAATAGCGCTTGCCCTCGTTTATCTGCCGTTAAAATACCCCATTGCCGCCAATCGGGGGTTTTATCAAAAGTGCCGTTTTGGCCACATCCAAGTAATTTAAAAAAACTTACATTTTTATGCAGGTATAATGGCAGCCTGAAAATGGCCATCATCATCAATGCAAACGGCGTAAAAAATTTGGGATACCGAATGATGGTAAGTGTTACTATCAAAATATAAAATAGATTTTCAATAAATATACAAGCATGCTGATGTTTGTTTATCAAACAACCTATTTCTTTTTATTGCCTTTAGTAAAATGGTTGTTTTCTTTTACATTTGCAATCTCAAAATAAAAAAAATGCAACTATCATCGCTGTTAGATCGTTTCGCAGAACCCGAAACACTAAAAATGGCCAAACTCGGCCGAGAATTAAGGGCACAAGGCATTGATGTAATTGACCTAAGCCTTGGAGAACCCGATTTTGATACACCTCAACACATTAAGGAGGCCGCCATTAAAGCCATTAACGACAATTGGAGCCATTATACGCCTGTTGCTGGTTTTGCCGACTTAAGAGAAGCCGTTTGTTTTAAATTAAAACGTGACAATAACCTGGATTATAAACCAGAAAACATCATTACATCCACAGGTGCCAAGCAAAGTTTAGCAAATGTAATACTAGCTGTAGCCGATGAAGCTGATGAAGTGATAATACCTACTCCTTATTGGGTAACTTATTCTGAGCTGGTAAAAATTGCCCGTGCAAAGGTGGTGGAAATACATTGCCCGCTGGAAAGTGGCTTTAAAGTTACCCCTGCACAACTGGAAGCGGCCATTACTCCTAAAACAAAATTACTGATGTTCTCTTCGCCTTGCAACCCGTCGGGAGCTGTGTACAGCAAGGCTGAATTAGAAGCATTGGTTGAAGTGCTTAGAAAATATCCAAACGTTTTAATAATTGCCGACGAAATTTATGAGTACATCAATTTTGTAGGCAAACACGAAAGCATAGCCCAGTTTAGCGATATTAAAGACAGGGTAATACTTATTAACGGCCTTAGTAAGGGCTTTGCAATGACGGGCTGGAGGCTAGGCTATATTGCTGCCCATACCGATATTGCCAAAGCTTGCGAAAAACTGCAAGGGCAATTTACGAGTGCCACCTGTTCGATTACTCAAAAAGCAGCTGTGGCAGCTTTAACGCAAGACCTGCGTCCATCATTAGATATGACGGAAGAGTTTGCCAGGAGAAGGGCCAAAGTACTGGAGCTGGTAAAAGATATACCGGGTATTAAATGCTCAGCACCAGAAGGCGCCTTTTATATTTTTCCGGATGTAAGTGCTTATTATGGTAAATCTGATGGAGAAACCACTATTACCAACAGCGCCGATTTTGCGATGTACTTATTAAATACGGCTCATGTATCCTCCGTAATGGGCGATGCTTTTGGAGAGCCAAAATGTGTTCGTTTTTCTTTTGCCAATAGTATGCCTAAAATTGAGCAGGCCTGGGCCCGTATTAAAGATGCTCTTGCCAAATTAAAATAACAACAGCTTTTTACTACATAAAAAAACTCCGGTTACCCCGGAGTTTTTTTATGTGCCTGGCAATTAGCCTGTACTATTTTTTTAATACTTCCAGCAGCGAGCTTGCTACCAACTCACTGCCCTTTGCATTCGGGTGCACCCTATCGGTAGTGAGTATTCCACTTTCTTTATTATCGGGATTATATTTAACCTCGTATGCAACAAAAATTTTACGCAAATCGCATAACCGGCATTTATACTCATCGGCCAGCCGCCTAATGATAGACGAGTAAGCATTTAAATCTCCATCTTGCTGGTTGCTGTAATCGTTTTTTTCGCCAATTACCGCCGGGGTGCATAAAATAACTGAGATGCCTTGCGCCTGCAATTTTTTAATGACAGCCGTATAAAATTTTTCAAACTTATTGGCGTCGGTACCTGTACCATACGAGGCTTTATGCCAAACATCATTTACACCTACCCAAACCACTACCACATCTGGTTTTTTGGCCAATACATCTTCATCCATCCGCAGGTACAAATCATAAATTTTATTACCGCCAATACCTGCACCAATCAACTCGTAATTGGCAGAATCGCCTGTGGCTGCCAATTTTTGATTAATCAGTTGTATGTAACCGCCGGGCTTTACTCCACCCTCTGTTATTGAGTCGCCAAAAAAAATTATCCGGGTTGCTTTAAACGGCCTCATGGCTATCGCCGCAAGCAGTATGCAAATAAGCAGGCTGCTTTGTACAATATATTTTTTCATGATGTTGTAAATCTACAATAAATAAGGTTTCAAAAAAATTGCAACAGCGCTAACCCAACCATAAAACCAATGGCCCAAACCAACCTTGTAAACAGGGTGGCTGAGCCATTCGTTTTAATCATTACCAAAACTAACTGCCCCGAAAAATGTACTGCTTACATTGCCAGGCAGCTTCTTTATAGTGCTTATTTATAAAGCTTTTTAGCGGCCACATCTTTAGCAAACAATGTTTGCTTTTTTGCATACAGGTGCCTGAAATTTTGCGCCGATGCCTGGCCGTTATACGGCACATAAAACTCTGTATCGCCATTGGCCTTTTTGCCAGCATTGCGCCAGGCAAGTGTGTAAGATATTTTATGATGCCCCACTCCTCTCCAGAAAACCTCTGTCCACCAGGTACTGTCTGGCAGGTTGCCATAGCCAAACTCTGTTAAGGCAGGTATTTTATTATTAGTTGTTGCAATGTTTTCCAGCAGGGTAAGTTGCCGGTCTATTTCTTTTACAAATAATTTATTCCCCTCGTTTCGCTGGTAAATATCAAAGCCAATTACATCTACATAATCATTACCGGGGTAACGCTCCAAATATTCTTCAGTAGTTGCAAAGCGATCGGTATTAAAAGCATACAATAAGTGATGTATGTTTTTTTGTTGCCGAAAATAATCAACCGTAAACTTATACAAGGCCACTAACTCCTGTGGGCTGCAATGATTTTTGCCCCACCAAAACCAACTACCATTTAGCTCGTGAAAAGGCCTGAAAATTACTGGTATCAGCTTACCTTTTGTATCGGTTAGTTGCAATAAAAAATCCGCCACTTTATCAAGCCAGCTTAAATACAACGTATGTTTACTACCACCTGGTAATATGGCTGCTACGGTACCCGGTGCAGGATCCCAGGCAGATTTGCCGGTTAAGGGATTATTAAGATGCCAGCTAATAGTAATCACACCGCCCATTTGATGGCCTTGTTGTATGTATTGCTGCATATTTTTAAAAGGCACCCCATCAAGATTTTGGGTGCTGTCCAACTCCAGGTTGCCCAACTCCCAACCAAAAACTGCCGGGTAGTCGCCTGTAACCATTTTAATATCGCTGTTGCCGGGCACATATTTCCAGTTAACACCATAAGCCAGTGCATCCTGGTGTCCAAACATGATTCCAGCATCTAATGTTTTTTTTAGGTTATTATACAGTTTGATGGTTTGTGGCAAAGCATTTTTATCCGCAGGCGGTTGCTGGGCAATCAGCAAAAACGAGTACATTAAAAAAATAACAGGCAATACAATTTTTCGTTTCATAATTTAAATCAACCACAACACTACGGTGTGCCATGTAAGCATAAATAAAATTATTTGCAGCAACTATTGGCTACTAATACTATTTTAGCGAGTGCCGGTAATTTTTATACCAGGTGGTTACAAAAAGTGAATTAGGTACACTTTAAAGTATAACTTAATAATCTGTGTAAGGTATGCACATACCGGGGATAACTTAAGTTAGACGCCGATACTTTTTTGATTTTTTTTTGTTTAAATTGTATCACATTATCTAACTAACTAACTGCTTGCTCAATTGAAAGAACATTTACTTCGGGAAATTATCCCGTTAACACAGGGCGATTGCTATACCATATTCAGCCGAATCAAATCTAGTTTTGATTTTCCGCTACATTGCCACGAAGAGTTTGAACTGAATTTTATTAAAAATGGCAAAGGGGTAAAACGTGTAGTAGGCAGCCACATGAGCGAAATTGATGACCTGGAGCTGGTTTTAATTGGCCCCAACCTGGAGCATGCCTGGTTTACACATAATTTTAAAGGAAATGAGTTAGAAGAAGTTACCATACAGTTTCATAAATTTTTTTTAGACGAACAGTTTTTAAGCCTAAACCAATTAAGCTTTATCAGGAGCTTATTTGAAAAGTCCCGCCGAGGAATCCTATTTTCTAAAGAAACCACCCGCCTGCTAGCCGACAAAATTCTTACGCTTAATCAAAAGCAGGGGTTTGACGGTGTTTTATCCCTGCTTAGTATTTTACACACCCTGTCGCATGCAAGCGATATCAGCATTCTTTCAGACAGTACCTTTTGCAGAAGTGAGCAATACTCGTATAACAGCCGCCGAGTTGAAAAAACGATGATTTACATGAACCAAAACTTTGATAAGCAAATATCCTTATCGGAAGTTGCCCGGGAAGCTAATATGACGCAAGCCGCATTTAGCAGGTTTTTTAAAATGAAAACAGGCAAAAACTATATAGATAGTTTAAACGAAATAAGGTTGGGGCATGCAGCCCGTATGTTAATTGACACCAACCGCTCTATTGCCGAAATTGCCTATCACTGCGGCTTTAATAATATCTCCAACTTTAACCGCATCTTTAAAAAGAAAAAAGGCATTACACCTAAAGCATTTAAGGAAAGCTACACCTACGGATCGAGGGTATTTGTATAACGGCAACTATTTTTTACTTAGTAACACTACTTTTAAGCCATCCATTATCTGAAAGCCAGTCGGTTAACCGGGCAGGCCAGTTTTTGATACTTGCTAACGTGGTGCGTTTACCCATATTAAAGGCATGATCGCCCTGCGAATAAAGATGTACCTCTACCGGCACTTTTGCGGCCCGGTGCATTTGCAACAATTTTACAACCGGCTCGGAGCAGCAGGCATCATCATTGGCCGCTACCAAAAAAGTAGCAGGGGCTGTACTATTTATACTATCTGGTACCACCAGCGGACCGGGGTATACCAATACCTGGAATGCAGGCCGGGCAGGCAAAAGATCAATTGCATCCGCTTGTATATAATTTGCCTGCTGGTGCTGGTATGATAGCCAGCCAGCTACCTCGCCACCGGCCGAAAAACCCATTACACCTATCCTTGCTGTATCAATATTTAATTGAGTGGCCATACTTTTAGTAAGGCGAATTGCCCGAAAAATATCTTGCTTAACATGATCGGGATTGTAACCTGAATTTTCTTCTCTAAACAAACGGTATTTTAAAACGATGGCGGTAATACCCAAATTGGTAAAATACCTGGCCGCCTCTACCCCCTCAGATTTAAATACCAATGCCCTAAAACCGCCACCCGGGCAAATAACCACTGCCGTGCCATTGCTTTTTTCTTTTGCAGGCTGAAAAATAGTAATGCTGGGATAGTGGATATTTTTTACCCACCAGTCTTTTGCCTGTTCAGGCTCGGCAATCTTATTTTCAAAACCGGGTGCACCCGTTTTCCATAAAGGCACTACCAGGCTATCCTGGGCATTTGCTGATAGCAGAAAAAATAAAGGTATTGCCAATAACCATTGTACGTTTTTACACATAAATTATTAATTGGGCATTGAAAGAATATTTTCTATTGCCGCTAACTCTTCGGCCGAAAAACTTACGTTGGCAAGGCAGCCAAGATTATCTTGTAATTGCTTTACCGAGCTGGCACCTATTAGTACAGTGGTTACCCTTTTATCTTTTAACAACCAGCTTAATGCCATTTGCGCCAGCGATTGTTGACGCTGAATGGCCAATGCATGAAGGCTGGCAATTTTAGTAAGAGTTGCCTCCGAAACTTGTGTAGCCTGCAAAAAGCCATGCGGCTTTGCCGCTCTTGAATCCGAAGGTATGCCCTTTAAATACCGATTGGTAAGCAAGCCTTGCGCTAATGGCGAAAAAGGAATACAGCCCACTCCCTCCTTACCCAGCAAATCAAGCAATCCATCCTCTACCCAACGCTCCAGCATTGAATACTTGGGCTGGTGAATAAGGCAAGGGGTACCCAGCGAACGAAGGATGCTGATGGCTTTTGCTGCTTCATCTTTTTGATAGTTAGAAATACCGGCATATAAGGCTTTACCCATTTTTACGGCATCATGCAGTGCCATCATGGTTTCTTCCAGTGGTGTTTCCGGATCGGGACGATGGCTGTAAAAAATATCCACATAATCCAGTTGCATGCGTTGCAAACTCTGATCAAGGCTAGAGAGCAGGTACTTGCGGCTACCCCAATCTCCATACGGGCCATCCCACATGGTATAGCCGGCTTTGGTAGAAATAATCAGTTCATCCCGGAGGTATCCGCCAAAATCTTTTTTAAGAATAGCACCAAAATTTTCTTCGGCACTGCCGGGCGGCGGGCCATAATTATTGGCAAGATCAAAATGCGTTATGCCATTGTCAAATGCATGCCTAATAATGGCACGGCCATTTTCAAACATATCTACCCCACCAAAGTTATGCCATAAGCCAAGCGATAAGGCAGGCAACTTTAGGCCACTGTTTCCGCAGCGGTTGTATAACATTGATTGGTAGCGATTGGTACTTGGAGTGTACATAAATAATATTGTATTGGCTTTTTATTGCATAATTTTTTTTATGATGAGCTCCCCCACTTTTTTACCTTGTGCGGCACCGGCCTCTACCCCCGACCGGTAGTGTATACCACCATACACCCTGCTAAACGATGCTTCTGCGGCTGCCTCTTTAAAGGAGTTGAAATGACGCTGCATACCGATATACCTTAAATCGCTGGTATCCTGAAAAGCAAAATGATCGCCATACAATTTTGTAAGCACTTCTGCTGCCGAAGCTGTAATGGTGCTGTGCCCGCTAGTGTATTCCGGAAAAGGAGGCGTTTGTAAAAAAGAGTTCCATCCTTGCTCAAACCATTCGTTGATTACCGTAATGGGGCGTACTACATTGCTGCGGTATTTTTCATCCCAGCAGGCAATAAAAGCATCGTACAAGGCAATGGCAGTAAGGGCATAGGATTGGGCTACTTTTACGGCATTTGCCTTTGTTTCTTTACCTGCAATGGCGGTAATGCCCATCCAATGGCCGCCGGGTGTTATTTTTTTATTGCCAAACATGAGGTGGCCAGAGTGTTCAATCACAAATGGATTATCATCCCAATATTTAGCAATTTCTTTTTGCGCTGGAGTAAGATTTTTGTTGATGGTAAATACCTCCTTTGCATACTTATAAAAAAGACTGTTGCTATCCTTACTATATGCAGGCGGATGCGGCGGCGCAAACTGTGCGGCCGAATCCAACACCATTGGTTTCATCGTATTCCAGCACCACTCTACCCCGTCGAGGTAATCGGGCGGCGTAGGGCGCCATTTACCGGGCTCGCTGCTACCCAAAAATTTTGATTTACCCCGTGATTTTAAATACCCATCTTCTTTGGCTCTGGCTAATATTGCTAAAGCTACTTCATCACCAAATTCAATCGAACGATGGTAGGTTTCTTCATCCATTATCGATTTAAAATTGTCATAAGTTTTTTGCTCGTATGCCTTTAATGAGTCTACAGAAAATACTTTTACATTGCGTACGGTGGTAAAAAAAGCCTGCGTGGCGGCAAGGGTAAAGTTGTAAGTTTTATTTTTTTCTGGCACCGGCATTTTACCAAACCCATTTAGTTTAGCTACAATGGAGGTAGCGTCGGCGTGGCTAAAGCGTATGGCCTCGTAAGATGCCAACGAAGAGTACACATAAATACGGCTGGCAACCGGCGGGGTAAATACATCATAAATGATTACTTCGGTTAATTGATCCTGGTTATTGTGTAACACAGCCGCATCATCAATTATAATTTTTTGATTTTGCTGGCAACCTGCCAACAAACCCATTACAAACAAAAGTGGTAAAAAGCGTAGTGAAAAGTTTTTCATTGTATTAAAAGTAAAAATTATTGAAACACCCGGATATAGTCCACCATCATACGTTGTGGAAAAACAGTGGTGCCATCTGGAGCACCCGGCCAATTGCCCCCAACGGCTATATTGAAAATAAAAAAGAAGTCTTTATTAAAGGAGTAGGCATTGCCGGCCTCTGCAGCTGTTACGGATAAATATTGCTGATCATCTATCAGTACTTGCATGCTATCCTCTTTCCAGATAAGGCTGTACACATGAAATTTATCGTAAAAAGTACCAGTACTTAATGTATAACTGCTGCCTTTAGATTGGCGGCTGGCGGCGGTGGCACCCCAATGGCAGGTAGCGTATATTTTACCGGGCTCGTGGCCTAGCAATTCTAAAATATCAATTTCGCCGCAGGCGGGCCAGCTTACGGCATCTATATCATTGCCCAGCATCCACAATGCAGGCCAAACACCTTGGCCCCTGGGCATTTTAGCCCTTATATCAACACGGCCATACTTAAACACTTTTTTATTTTTGGTAATCATACGGGTACTGGTATAGTTATAACCGTTATAGCCTTCCCGCCGGGCTTCTATTACCAGTTTACCACCCGTGGTAAATACATTTTGGCTACGATTGGTGTAATGCTGCAACTCATTATTGCCCCACCCATTGTTATTGCCCGATTCAAACGTCCAATCGCTGGTATTGATGGCAGGGCTGCTAAACTCATCCTGCCATACCAGGTTGTAACCTGTATAAGTTAAGGGTGTTGTGTACCCTGCATCATCAACGGGCAGGTATAGCCCATTTTCATTTATTATCAACCCGGTTGCTTTATCGTTACCAAGTTTGCAATTTACCGGGTTATCTAGTTTTACATAAAATTCTTTATTGTCTGTACGGGTGCTATCAGCTTTTATGGTTATTGCTATTTCGCCCCGTTGTTCGCCAGTTTTTATGGTAAGTGTACCTGTTACCGGCAAGTAATCTGTATTAGCCAGTGCAGTGGCATCTTGTGTGGTATAATTTACTTTAACGGGCTGTTGTGCTTTTGCATCAAGGCTTACCACAAACTTGCAAACCACCGGACTAGTGCTACGCTCCTGCTGTACACCCGTAATTTTAAGCACTGTGCTTGCGCCGTTGGAAGTGCTACCACTCGTACTTTCTTTACCACATGAAAGCGTAAAAATAGAGAGGATAAATACCAAGCCTGCAATTTGCGGACTTTTAAATAATTGTTTCATTATGATTGGTTGTACAGATTAGGGTGTATTAACATTACCATGAAAAGTAAGTATCCTTTCGATACCATTGGCAGTATTGGTGTGCACTTTTATTGATTTGTGCACAGCTCCTTTATCTTCCCGGCTATGATATACCGCCGTTAACACACCAGCCTCCCCGGGCTTGGTGGGTGGCGTAGAACTTTTAGGCACAGTACAACCGCAGGAGGGATAAACAAGGCTAAAAAAAAGGGTATTATCCCCGGTATTTTTAAATTTAAACTCCAGCGTAACCGAGTCGCCCCGGTTGATGGTGCCAAAATCGATATCCGTATTTTCCATTTCGATACTTGTATAGTTTACGGTATCCATCATGGCAAATTCGGCAGGCGGTATACCCACCGTATTTTCGTAGGTATAATAGGTTTTGCTTTTACAAGATACTGCCAGCATAAAAAGCAATCCAGCGGCAGATGCCAGTATAATTTTCTTCATGGTAATAAGTGTTATTATAACTTTCGTTTAATTCCTTTTGAGTTGGTTATTTCTATTGATTGTACATTAGCAGGTGCCAATACAACCCGTTGCCCCTGCGATAAGAAAGAACTTCCGTAGTAAAATTCGGTTTTGTATTTTTTTCCATTGGCGAGTGTAAATACAGCCGATTCGTCTATTGGCTGCAGGGCATATACCCGGCCTGGCGCATTAATATTAAATATTTTGAGGGCAGATTTATTTTGGCTTGCTGCCAGGTAACATTTATTACCCGGGCCGGTAAGTTTTACCATTGCTTTGGCATTACCGGGCAAAAACATACCGCTTTGTAAAATGGTGCTGGCAGTAAAGTTGCCATCGCCATCGCCTTTTAGCAATAACCCATTCATGGCATCATAGCGGCCAATAGACACTTCTGTGCCAAAGTCGTTACCGGCTATTACCACATCCAATTTTCCATCTGCATCATAATCCTCTACACTCATGCCATTAATTATTGAAAGCTGCGCCTGCATAGGTAAGGGCAGCAGGGTAAACTTACCGTTGCCATCATTGCGTACAAGGCACGACTTAAAGTTTACTGCATTTACCACCTGTGCACTCTTCAATTGTTCTGCCGTAAAAAACTCTTTTAAAGAAGCGCCGGCATAAGTTTTATAGTTTTGGAATTTTGACCGAAGACTGATCATTTGTTTTACAGCATCATCACGGGTATGAACGGGAAACTCCATGCGTTGCTGGTTATCTTTAGAGGCCGCAATAAAGGTGGCCGGAAAGGCATCGTAACTACCATTGTTGTCAAAATCCTTTGCATAAATGGCGGCAGGCTCGGCGTCAGAAGCTTTGTAAA
>JBDKJT010000200.1:0-3987 GCA_039796475.1 Bacteroidota bacterium
AATCAGCATCCTTTGTTTTTTGTGCCAGAGGGTGGATTTATGACATATAAAAAAGCTTGTGGGAATTAAACTGGCAGTACCAGCTCGTCTTGTTGTAGTTTTTCAATCACTGCTTGTACAGTAGTATCAAGTTTTACCAACAGTTGTTCTACTTCTACTGTACTGGTAGTAGCAGATTCAAAGCACTCGAGTGTTTGTATATCTTCTTTTAACGAGTCGATACCCAATGTATGAAGGGATGGTTTTAAGCGATGAGCATTTTTTCGAATACGGTCAAAATCATTTCCAGTAAATGCATCCTGCATTTCTTTCACCAAAGCGGGTGTTTGGGTAACAAATACTTCTATAATACTTTTAATAAAAGGCACATCATTTTTAGCGATTCCAGCCAGGTAAGACAGGTTATACAATTGATCAGCATTTGAATGATCTGGCTCTTGTATACAATCTGTTACCTCGCCACCCAACCAACGGGTTGCAAGCTGCAACAACTTTATTTCTTCAAAGGGTTTTGATAAATAATCATTCATCCCTGCTCTTATACATTTTTCGCTATCGCCCTTAATGGCAGAAGCGGTAAGTGCTATGATGGGCAATGTTTCGCTAATTGTTTTACGGATAATAGCAGTCGCTTCCAATCCATCCATCAAAGGCATTTGCACATCCATCAATACAAGGTCAAACGAGTGTACTTTTATTTTTTCGATGGCATCAACACCATTTTCGGCTTCGGTAATAATAGCACCATATGTTTTTAAAATGGCAGCAGCTACTAACCTGTTCATATCATTATCATCAGTTACCAATATGTTTTTTCCTTTTAGCAAACCTGCATCCATTTTCACCTCTTCTTTACGAGGTATATCTGCTTGTGTACCTTTATCAAAATCGGCTACTATAAATATAGAAGTGCCTTCGCCCTTAATACTTGATGCGGTAATTTCTCCTTTCATTAATTCCACCAAATCCTTACAAATACTCATACCCAGGCCTGTGCCTCCATACTTACGTGTAATAGAATCATCCTCCTGCGAAAATTTATCAAACAAATTTTTCAAAAAAGTTTCGTCCATACCAATACCGGTATCTGTTACTACAAACTGTACTTTTTGCGAAGCGTCATTATCTTCCAGCAGCATGCAAGTAATATCCACACTACCTTTTTTTGTAAATTTTATGGCATTGCTCACCAGGTTTAACAATACTTGATTAAGCCGGTATGGATCGCCCATTAACACGGGAGAAATTCGGATGTCGAAAAAAGAATTGGTAAACATTAAGCCTTTCTCCTGCGCCCTATGCATCATTACCTGCAGTATACGGTCTACTGCAGCTTTGGGCTCAAAGCCAATTCTTTCCAGCGAAAGTTTTCCGGCTTCTATTTTTGTAAGGTCAAGAATATCGTTGATAATAGTAAGTAAATTTTCTGCAGCAGAGTGGATGGTATTTAGGCAAAATAGCTGATTTTCGTTTAACACGGTTTTGCCCAACTGGTTGGCCATACCTACAATGGCATTCATGGGTGTACGTATTTCGTGACTCATGTTTGCCAGGAACATTTCCTTAGCTCTTGTAGATGCTTCTGCAGCATTTTTAGCTTGTGTAAGCTCATGCTCCAGTGTTTTTTGCTCAGTAATATCTATATGCGTACCAATGATAGATACCGGTTTGCCGTACTGATCTTTTTCGATAACAACGCCTCTGTCCAGCACCCATCTTATACTGCCATTTTTGTGTATCATGCGATACTCATTGGCGTGAGAGTCGATAAGGCCTTTAATGTAATTCAGATCGTTTTCTTCTAGTAGTTTTTTATCATCTGGATGCACCTGTTGCCACCATAGCGTGGCCCCATCTGTATACTCATCAATGTTAAACCCAAGCAATTTATTACCCGGGTTAGAAAAAAATGTTTTGCCAGTTATAAAGTTGTGCTCCCAATAATTATCGCCAACATTGTTAAGGGCCAGTTTAAGCCGCTCTTCATGTTCTCTTAATTTACGTTGCACTTCTTTTTCCCCGGTAATATCCTCCAGTATGGCGAAATAGTTTACCTGGCCATCTTTGCTTCGGATGGCCTGCCCACGGGATCTGCCCCAAAACCAGCTGCCATCTTTTCTGTATTGTATCAACTCTATATTAAACGAGTTGGTTTTTGAAAAATCATCTACCATCCGGCGAAGGGTTTCCCTATTGGTAAGTGGCCCTTTCATTAATTCAATGGGTGTTCGGCCCATCACTTCGGCTGCGGTATAACCTGATATTTTACTAAAGCCTTCGTTACACCAAAAAATATTTCCCTCGCTATTGGTAAACACCACACCGTTTTCATTGGCACTGGCTACCATTGACAATCGCTCTAATGCCGCCTCATTTGCCTTACGTTCGGATATATCCCTGATAAACGAACAGAAAAATTCACTATCCCCTTGCTTTACTGGCACTATCGATAATTCAATAGGAAACTCTCTTCCGTACCTGTCTATTGCAGTAATTTCAATTTGTTTATTTAACACTGGCCCCTCTTTATACCGCATATAGTGCTTCATACCATCAATATGAGCTTTGCGATGTTGAGGTGGTATGATGCTGTCTGATAATTTTTGGCCAATCATTTCTGCTGCCGGCCATCCAAATATTTTTTCGGCTTGTGGGTTCCAAAAAGAAATGATGCCCTGGTTATCTATTGTAATGATGGCATCTAATGCCGCACTCATGATTAGCCTGTTTTTTAATTCGCTTTGTTCAATGGCTTCCTGCACTTTTAATCTGTCTGTAATATCTGTATAACTCCACAATTGCCCATTGTACACATTGTCTACAAAAATGGGGATATAATCCCGCTGGTATACTCTTCCATCTGCCAGCTCAATCCTTTCTTCGGTAACCAATTTTCGTTCATCCAAAATTGTTTGTATCCTTTTAATAAAAGCATCTGGGTGCTTAAACATGTGTTTTGATTGTGCAGCCTTATTGCTGCAATCTATCCCTTGCAGGCTTTCTGGCGCTGCCGGTATATTAAACAAATCGCAAAACAACTGATTGGTAAATACAATATGCCGGTTTTCGTTTTCCAGCATTATACCACTTTGCATATTTGTAATAAGAGAGGTAAACACTTTTTCAGCATTTTTTCTTTTGCCTACTTGTTGGTTTAAATACCGGGCAATTTTTAACAGGTCATCCGATTCGCCCTGCATTTCATCGCCTGTAATAGTACCAACTGCTTCCTTTAGTTTTTCTACCGATAATTTTTTTACGGCGGCTTCATGTTTTAATTTCCGGCTTAGTTCAATATATTCTTCTTCACTGATATTAAAGGCTCTTTCAGTAAGTTCTCTATCCCTATCATTGGCTATATACGATTCGTTTACGGCCAGCAAAAAGTCGTTTACATCAGGATTGTTACTTACCGTATCAGGTAAATATTTAGCCAGTTGTTTTAAAAGGAGTTTATGATACTTCATAAAAGGATGTAATTGTCATGGTTTGGTTATGCAGCTGGCAATTGCCCCCCTCATTAAAGGGCGATATTTCTCCATACGAGTAAAAGCCCGCCAGGATGGTATCATCGCCAAACGTATCGGCAACAGCCTCTACCTCCTCATCTATACGTGGGCCCAGTATTAGTTTTCGGCCAACACAACTAATAAGCAGTGAAAAAACGGGTGAGGCGCTTTGCGGCAGCATTGCATTGCTTGCTGCGGCAGCAGCAGCGGAAGTAAGTTTATCAAAATTGGCTTTCATAAACCGTACTGCAGACCCCTCGGGCACATCACCAGCAAACGTCATCGTTTTAAGTTTTTCATCAATTGACAAAATAGTACGTACCACAGGTTTGTTACTACCCGGCACCGTTATCGACAATGGAAATAGTAATGCAGAGCCTGGTAAGCCTGATGCATCTGGCCCCAGGTATTTTTTATACAAATCCAACGCACACTGGCCATCTATTTCATATAAAACATTATCGGCAGACCGGGTAAT
>JBDKJT010000201.1:0-7288 GCA_039796475.1 Bacteroidota bacterium
GATAATAGTGGTGGAGGTTTTAAAAAAGAAATGATGTTTAGTGGCGGCAGTATCAATATGTCTTTTTTTAATGGAGTTACGGTATTAGGTGCTTCGCCACAATTGGGTTACAGTGTTGCTAGTTGGTTAGATGCTGGGGTGGTAATGGGTTTTACATACAGTAGCCAGCGGGATGATTTTAATAATAAATTTCGCCAAACCGTTTATGGGCCGGGTGTTTTTGCAAGGCTTTTTCCTGTAAATTTTATTTTTATCAGCAGCCAGTTTGAACACAATTTTATCCGCAATAAATATATCGCTGCTTCAGGCGCTTCGGATACGTACAAAACAGATGTAAATAGTTTGTTGGTGGGCTTAGGCTATACCAGCGGGCGTGGCCCACGCAACAGTCCGTACTATTATTTTTCGGTATCGCTGGATGTGTTAAACGATCCGCAATCGCCCTATACCGATCGGTTTAATAATTTATTACCCGTGGTAAATGCTGGTTTTAATATCCCGTTATTTCAGGGTAGCCGCCAGCGGTAAATTATAATGTTGCAAAAAGCTCCTGCGGTTCATTGAGGATGGTAATAACAGTATCGAGGGGGTTGTATAAAAAGTTTTCATCCATCATCTGTTGCATATGCAGTAACAGGGGATTGTAAAATCCTCCGCTGTTTAAAATATATACAGGTTTATCGTGTATGCTTAGTTGGTTCCAGGTAAGTACTTCAAAAAGTTCATCCAGCGTGCCAAAACCACCCGGCAGTACCAGTACCGCATCCGATTTTTCGTACATCATGCGTTTACGCATGTGCATGTTTTCTACCACTATCAATTCGCTGATGCCATCATGCTGGCGCTCCCAGCCGGTTAATAGTTCGGGTATAATACCAATAGCCCTGCCACCAGCATCTATCACACTTGTTGCCACAGCACCCATCAGGCCATTATTACCACCGCCATATACCAGGCATACCTGTTGCCGGGCTAGTAATTGGCCCAACTGGCGGGCATGCTGTAAATACAAAGGGTTGTTGCCATCTTTACTGCCGCAAAAAACAGCAATGGATTGTAGCTGCATAGGTTGATGTTTAAATATCCGCAAAGACACAATTATTTTCTCTATTTTCAATTTTAAATCTTCATAAACAATCCCTCATGTCGCCATTATTGTTGTTTTCTTTTGTAATCGGATATTTTTTGTTGCTGCTACTGGTAGCCTGGTTTACCAGCCGTAATTCAAACAACGATTCTTTTTTTATAGGTAACCGAAACAGCAACTGGATGCTGGTGGCATTTGGCATGATTGGCACATCGCTCAGCGGCGTAACATTTGTAAGTGTGCCCGGTACAGTGGGGGTGGCAGGGTTTCAATACTTCCAGGTAGTTATCGGGTATTTTTTGGGTTACCTGGTTATTGCATTTGTATTATTGCCCTTGTATTACAGGCTTAATCTTACCTCCATCTACCTGTATTTAGAAAAACGTTTTGGCCCTGTATCTTATAAAACCGGGGCGCTGTTTTTTATTGTATCAAGGGCCTTGGGTGCAACGGCACGGTTGTACCTGGTGGTAAATATCCTGCAGCTGTTTATTCTTAATAATATGGGTATTTCGTTTGGGGTAACCGCCTTGGTTATCTTATTGCTGATACTGCTGTATACTTTTGAAGGAGGCGTAAAAACGATTGTTTATACCGATACGCTACAAACTACTTTTATGCTGCTGGGGCTGGTTATTTGTATTATTACTATTATGAGCCGGTTAAATATGGGCTTTGCCGAAACGATGGATGCACTGCAAAAAAATAATTTATCCAGGGTTTTTAATACAGATGTAAACTCAACCGGATTTTTTTTAAAACAAGTACTGGGTGGCGCATTTATTACAATAGCTATGACGGGGCTAGACCAGGAGATGATGCAAAAAAACATTAGTGTAAAAACTTTGGGGGGCTCTCAAAAAAATATTTTAACCATGAGCACAGTGCTCATTTTTGTAAACTTTTTGTTTTTGTTAATGGGCGGCTTGCTATACCTGTATGCCACACAAAATGGTATTACTGCAAAGGGCGACGACCTGTTTCCATCTGTGGCATTGGGTGGTACGCTTTCTGCTATTATTTCGGTAATCTTTATCATCGGCTTAATCTCAGCATTGTTTCCCAGTGCAGATGGGGCCCTTACAGCACTCACCTCTTCCTTTTGTATTGATATACTTGGGCTAAAAAGAAACAGTACTTTATCTGAAACACAAAAAAAACGCACCCGGTTAACCGTACACCTTTCTTTTGCCATTCTCTTTTTTATTTTGGTAATGGTTTTTAAATGGATAGATGATAAATCAATCATTGATGTAATACTAAAAGTAGCCGGTTATACCTATGGGCCTTTACTTGGCTTATTTGCCTTTGGCATTTTAACACACCGCCGGGTAAAAGATAAATATGTACTGCTGGTGTGCCTGCTTTCGCCACTACTAATTTTTGGCATCGATCTTATCAATAATCCCGAGTGGTTTGTAAAACGTTTTGGATTAAGCGCTGCTGCCGAAACAACGCTCAAAAACTTATCTGCCACCGTATTTGGCGGATTTAAAATCGGGATAGAAATATTAATCTTAAATGGGCTGGCAACTTTTATAGGTTTAATGGCTATATCAATCAAGGCTGATAAAATGCAATTGGTAGAAGAGGCTGCATGAGTAACTCATTGATCAATTACTAAAGCAATACGCAGGCATGAAGTATGGGGCTTTTAGCTGTATAGCGCTGGCAACAGCAGTAGTAATGTGCTTGTATGCCTGCACAGCAAACAGTACCGTAAACTCTCACCGCACCAGCCGTGGTTTTTACTATTGGAAATCGGTGTTTAATTTATCCTCCAGCGAACAAGATGTACTGCAAGCCCAAGGTATAACAACACTGTATATAAAATTTTTTGATGTTGATTGGAATAAGCAAACCGGCTCTCCGGTACCGGTAGCACCCATTCGATTTAACAGTAAGCCTGTTTTTAAAAATCAAGTTGATATCATCCCCACCGTTTTTATCACCAACCAGTGCATACAGCAAATTACAGCACAGCAATGCCAGGCCCTTGCACAAAAAATTCAAACTCTACTACAGCAAATTACCCAGCTAAATAATATACAGCCTGTATACGAAATACAAATAGATTGCGATTGGACGGCTCGTACAAAAGAGCGCTACTTTAGCATTTTGCAATATTTACAACAGCAAGATACCTTGCATGTTTACTCCAGCACCATTCGCTTTTATCAAATAAAATATTGGCAAAAAACCGGCGTGCCGCCAGTAAAAAAAGGGTTGTTGATGTGTTATAATATGGGCAATTTGACCAGCCCTGTTACAAAAAACTCCATACTGGATATTGCAGTAATGAAACAATATACCAATGCGTTAAGCAACTATCCATTAAGCCTTGATGTAGCCTTGCCCTTGTTTGAATGGATGGTGCTTTTCCGGCAACAACAATATGCTGGTTTAATTCAGCACCTTCAACCCGGCATGTTATCGGGGGTTGCAATACAAGAAAGCCAAAATACCTACCGGGTACAAGCAGATACCTTGCTGGCCAATGTGCAACTGTATAAAAGCGACTTGCTTCGCTACGAAGATAGCCCACCCAGTACGGTGCAAAAAGCGGCATCCCTGCTGGCTAAAACCATTACGCCCGGTAACCGGCGGGTAGTTCTTTTTCACCTGGATAGTTTAATTTTAAAAAAATATGCTGCACATGAAATGGAAGATATTTTTAACAGTTTTTATTAGTGGGTTACTATGTGGGCTACCTCAAAATATTATTAGTTGTGGCCCGGGCATCGATCCGTATGATTATTATACCAGCTTTTTTAAACAACAGCCCAGCACCGACGGTTACCGGCCTTTTTATTACAGCAACTATGTTTTTTTATACGATGAGGCAGAGCCTGTATCAACAGAAGATGAACTGGCCAAAGAATGGGCTGCCTATTGTGGTGCACCTGTTACTGCTGCCGATGCAAAATTATTTGTAACAGGCTTTGATGTTAAGCAACTTAAAAATGTTTATTACCACATCGAAAAAAAACAACCGCTTACCTTGCCTGACTCTGTTAACAATAATCGTATGGCCGGTTACTTTATCCGCCAAAAAGACCTGGAAGGCCTTGGGTATATATTGTATGCAAGACAGGTGCAGCCTTATGTTACCGGCGATTATAACAACTGGGAGGTGCTGCAAAGAGACACCGCTAAAATGAGCAGGCTGATAAAAAATGGACAACAATTATACAATGTTGCCAAGCTTGATTTTTATAAATTAAAGTATGCCTACCAGCTAGTAAGGCTGGCACACTACAGCCAGCAATATGCTGCTGCGGTTAATTTTTATGATGCTTTTGTATCGCCCAATCCAACAAAATCAGTACTGCAGCCATTGGCTATGTCGTTAAAAGCTGGTGCAATGTTTAGGCTGGGGCAGCACCGTCAGGCAGCATATTATTTTAGTAAAGCCTTTTCGGCTGCTGCTGTAAAAAGGGTATCCAACTATACCAGTTTTAAATGGTGCGTAAGTAGCCAGGTGGCCAGGGACGAATATTTGGCGCTTTGCAAAGATGATACCGAAAGAGCCGATATGCTGGCCTTATTTTCTTTAAGCAGCCCTTTTGATGAAACAAATACATTTACCAAAATACTAGCCATGCACCCCAATGCAGCGGTATTGGATGTGTTGGCAGTAAGGGAAATTAACAAACTGGAAGAAGCATACTATACACCGTTATTGAATAAACAGGCAGGGGGCCGTACCTTGTATTATATGTGGGAAAACGGGGTGGCAGATTCTGCATTAAACGCCGGTAAAATACGCACCCATCAATTACAGCAGGCATTGCAGCAAGCTGCTGTACACGGCAGGGATGCCAGTAAAGCATTGTTTGAAACCGGGGCCGCCTATTGCGCCCTGATGCTGAAAGAGTATAAGCAATGCCATAGCCTGCTAAACAGCGCTGCACAAAAAAGTTTGCCGCCCGAAATAAAAGAACAGTGGATGCTTATTAACCTGCTGCTTAGCATCAACGAAACCGAAAAACTGGATGCTGGTTTTGAAAAACAAGTATTGCCATCGTTGCAATGGCTGCACCAAAAAGCAATGCAGGAAAAAAAATCATCACCCGGCAGTTGGTATAACACAGCTGCCCAATGGCAGCAATTTTATCGTAACCTGGTGAGTGAGGTGCTTGCAAAAAGATACCACCAGCAAGGGGATACACACAAAGAAGTATTGGCTATTGGTGCGGCAGATGCCATTTTTGTTGCCAATGATTACGAAGGATACAGCAATGGGGTAGATTTTATGCGTAATAACCTGCAGGGTGAAGGGGTAAACAAATTATACAGCTTAATGAGTGCAAAAGATAATAGTGCATATGATAAATTTTTGCTTGCAAATAACAGTATTCATCTAAAGCAAGTAATTGATTTTGCTGGCACAGCCTATCTCCGTGACAGAAATTACGCCGAAGCGATTAAGTGGTTTGCCAAAGCTGGCAATACGCAAACGCCTATACACAAAAATCCTTTTATCGAGTTATTGTACGACCAGGAAGGGCAATTGCCGGGTAAACCAATTAGTACTACCAAACTGGCTTTTGCCAAAGAGATGCAGCGCCTGGAGTGGCAAGCCGGTAAAGATGCAGCCAATGCTTCAGCCTATTATTACAAAATAGCCCTGGGCCTTTACAACACTAGTTATTACGGCTATGCATGGGAGCTAGTACAATATTACCGCAGCGGATCGGATGGATACTATTTGCCCGATAGCAGCAACACTTTTAAAAAAGAATACTATGGATGTTATACAGCATACGAATATTTTAAAAAGGCCATGGATGCAGCAGCCGATGTAAATTTTAAAGCCAAATGTTTGTTTATGATGGCCAAATGCGGCCAAAAACAACTACGCAGGCCACAGTACGACGATTTTAATTACAACTGGGATAATTACGAAGCTGCAGAAAAAAAATATTTTATCGCTTTTAGAAACAACCCTTTGTTTGCAAACCTGGTGAAAGAGTATAAGCATACTCCCTTTTTTAAGGAGGCTTATAATAGCTGTAGTTACTTAAAAGACTTTGTGCAGGCCAATAAATAAGCGGACTAATTGTTTTTATAAATCATGGCAGCTAGTTTAAAGCGTATAAAACCAATTACGCTTACAAGGTTAGTAAGCACCATTTTTGCCAACCAGTAAAAAATGGCTTTATTTTTAACAGCCAGTAAAGCTGGTAAAAAAAATATCATGCAGTTTATCCATCCATTGGCCGACCAATACACCCAATTTTTTTCTGCAGAAGAAGATGCCCTGATGCAGGAGGTAAATGCCTTTACCATGCAGCATCATCCGCATGCACATATGTTAAGTGGCCCATTGCAGGGCAGCCTGCTGGCAATCATCAGCCGATTAATTCAGCCACGCCGCATTTTAGAAATTGGCACTTTTACAGGGTATAGTGCGCTGGCATTAGCCAAGGGTTTAACAATTGATGGTAAGCTATATACCATTGAATTAAGAGAGCAGGATGCTGCCACCGCACGGGGCTATTTTAACCGGAGTGCCCATTCCCAACAAATTGAATTGCTAACGGGTGATGCCAGGCAAATTATACCCTGCTTAAATGAAACTTGGGACCTTGTTTTTATTGATGCTGATAAAACAGGGTATATTGATTATTACGAGTTAATTTTGCCTTTTGTTAGGGCAAATGGTGTTATCATTGCAGATAACATATTGTTTCATGGCCAGGTGTTGGAAACCCCCATCGCTGGCAAAAATGCCAAAGCCATTCATGCTTTTAACGAGCATGTAAAAAACGACCACAGAACCGAACAGGTATTGCTTTCTGTAAGGGATGGCCTTAGCATAATAAGAAAAATTGCCTGACAGCAGGATGAATGTACCTGCTGTATTAAAAACCGGATTGAAGAAAATATCATGAAAAAACTGTTTGCAATAGTTAGCTTACTTACCTGCAGCATAGCGCTAAATGCCCAGCATATTACCCCCGAACAATATATTGACCTTTATAAAGACCTTGCCATTAGAGAAATGAAACGCATGGGAGTACCGGCATCCATTACATTGGCACAGGGTTTATTGGAAACAGAGTTTGGCAACAGCGACCTGGTGAAAAAATCAAATAACCATTTTGGCATTAAGTGTAAAAGCAATTGGGCAGGCGGTGGCGTTAGCCATGATGATGATGCACCGGGTGAGTGCTTTCGTACTTATAAAACAGCCGA
>JBDKJT010000202.1:0-32780 GCA_039796475.1 Bacteroidota bacterium
TCTGAATGGTTTCCTGGGCAGCGCTGTAAGTACTGCTTACCGCCTCGCCAGTAAAGACAATCCATTCTGCCTCTTCGTTGCTTAGGCCCAATTTTTTTTGTGCGTCCAGTTTTTTTTGTTGGAGCATGCTGTCGCTAACCGGGTTGGGATAGTACTGTACTTTTAGCAGGCTGCGGTTAATAATGCCATTGCATAAATAAGCTAATACAGTATCGGGGTGGGTAGCCCATTCTTTTATAGCGCACAATACATCATGGTCGTCCAGGCTGCAAAACTCTTGCAGCGTAACGCTTTCAATGGGTTCGTTAATAAATTTATCAAGGCTAAGGCGGGTGCCGGCTTTAATGTATTTTGCTCTTTTAATAATACGTTTAAGCATTTGCTCGGCGCATAGCACCGTTTTATGCAGGTATACCTGCCAGTACATCAGCCGGCGGGCTACAATAAATTTTTCGATACTATAAATGGCTTTTTCTTCTACCATTAGCTGGCCGTTGTGTACGGTAAGCATTTTAATAATACGATCGTAGCCGATAACCCCCTCGCTAACGCCAGAAAAAAAACTATCCCGGGATAAATAATCCATCCTGTCTACATCCAGTTGTCCGCTTATTAGCTGGTGCAAAAAATGCTTGGGGTATTGATTGGTAAAAATATCGATGGCCATCTGCAATTTACCATCAAACTCCTCATTAAGTTTTTGCATTATCAGCAACGAAATACTTTCGTGATGCATCCCTTCTATCAATACATTTTCCAGCGCATGGCTAAAAGGTCCATGGCCAATATCGTGCAGTAGTATGGCAATTTTTGCAGCTTGCTCTTCTTGCGGTGTAATGGCAATACCCTTTGCTTTTAACTCGGCCAGTGCATTGCACATTAAATGATAAGCACCCAGTGAGTGGTGCAACCGTGTATGTACCGCACCGGGGTACACCAGGTGGGCCATCGCCATTTGATGAATACGGCGTAATCGCTGGTAATAAGGATGAGCAACTATTTGTAAAATCAATTCATCATCCAATGTGATGAAACCATATACAGGGTCGTTAATGATTTTTCTTAAAGCCATTTAATAATTACAAATGCTTAGTAATATGGTTGTACCTTGATGAACAAAGCAATTGTTAAAAGATACACAAAGCGAAGTAAAGCAAATAATCACAGGCTTAAAAAATTAAATTTGTGGCCGGCCGGCCTGGTGGCTTGCCATCTTTTACTTGTAGCAAAACAAAATCAAACCGTAACATGAACGTGCCAAAAATTTTATGGGTGGATGATGAGATAGATACCCTCAATTCGCAAATTATGTTTTTGGAAAACAAAGGCTACCAGGTGCAAACCAAAACCAATGGGTTTGATGCGGTAGAATTTGTAAAAAGCAATGCGGTAGATGTGGTGCTGATGGATGAAAGCATGCCGGGCATCACGGGTTTGCAAACACTGCAACAAATAAAAGAGGTAAACAGCAACCTTCCCGTGGTACTCATTACAAAAAATGAGGCCGAAAATATTATGGATGAGGCCATCGGCTCTCAAATAACCGATTACCTGATAAAGCCGGTAAACCCCAACCAGGTGCTATTAAGCCTTAAAAAAATTATTGATAATAAAAGGCTGGTAGCCGAAAAAACAACTAGTGCTTACCAGCAGGAGTTTAGAAACCTTTTTATGGCGCTAAACAGTAACCCCAATTACAATGAGTGGATGGAAATTTACCGCAAGCTGGTGTATTGGGAGCTGGAGATGAAAAAAAGCGATAGCCCCGAAATGCAGGAAGTGTTTCAATCTCAAAAAGCCGAAGCCAATACCGAGTTTTTTAAATTCATCTCACGCCACTATGCCGGGTGGGTACATCCACGCAGTACCGATGGGCCAATTATGAGCCATACTTTAATGAAGTATAAAATATTGCCACATATTCAAAAAGGCACGCCTTTGTTTTTTGTGCTGATAGATAACCTGCGCTTTGATCAGTGGAAAACGATACAGCCCATTTTTGCAGAAAGTTTCCGGCTGCAGGAAGAAGAAACTTTTTATGCCATTTTGCCTACCGCTACCCAATATGCCCGTAATGCTATTTTTGCCGGGTTGATGCCGGTGGATATTGAAAAACAATTTCCGGTGCAATGGAAAAATGATGATGAGGAAGGAGGCAAAAATTTGTATGAAGAGGAGTTTTTTAAAGCACAATTAAAGCGCTTGGGCAAGGCCGATACCCGGTACTCCTATACCAAAATTACCAACCATCATGATGGGCAAAAACTGGTAGATAATATCCATAACCTGCTGCAAAACGATTTGAATATTATTGTATACAATTTTGTGGATATGCTGAGCCATGCCCGTACCGAAATGGAAGTATTAAAAGAACTGGCTGGCGACGAGGTTAGTTACCGCAGCATAACGCATAGCTGGTTTGAGCACTCTCCCCTGCACCAGGCCTTAAAAAAGATTGCAGATAAAAATCTTACCCTTATTGTAGGCACCGATCATGGCAGCGTAAGGGTAAAAACACCTGGCAAGGTAATTGGTGATAAACAAACCACCGCCAACCTGCGGTACAAGCATGGCCGCAATCTTAATTACGAGCAGCGGGATGTACTGGCCTTTAGAGACCCAAGAGAGGGAGGATTGCCGGTGCCTAATGTAAACTCCTCTTATATTTTTGCCAAAGAAGATATTTTTTTATGCTACCCCAATAACTACAACCATTTTGTAAATTATTACCGCAATACATTTCAGCATGGAGGCATTAGCCTGGAAGAAATGATAGTGCCTGTAATAAGAATGACCAATAAATAATGGTATTCGGGCAAAACCCGCTGGCAGATAATCCACAACTTGTGGAGAAACTTATTTTTTAAATCCTCGCTATTGTAACAAGTTGCAGCTGTTTTTAACACATACACCTAAAAGTTCAGCAAGCATAGCAGCGAATGAAATATAACCAGCATACTTTAGATAAAATTGAGCGTATTTCCGAAGAGAATGGTTACATCATCCGGTACGAACGGGGAACTTTTCAAAGTGGATACTGCATCCTGCAATCCAAAAAAGTAATTGTTATCAACAAATTCTTTCAGGCCGAAGGCCGTATCAATACCCTTATCGAGCTAATGCCCCAGCTAGAAATTAATTACGATGCATTAACACTGGAAAGCCAAAAAATGTACGACGAAATAATGATGGTAGCTGCCGAAAAATAACAGCTGTCTTCATTTTAAACCTGCTCCTTTACTTGCCTTCTTACTTTGGTTGTGCCACCTGTTGCTACACATAGCTGGCAACTATTTTATAGCACATTCATCAATTGATACTTTGCTGGCAAGCTGCTGGCAGATGCCGCTTTTGGCAAAGCGTACAGCATTATTTACTTTGCAGTATATTTTTTTGTTATGACATGTCCTCCACTTGCAATTACCTTTTTAGGTACTGGCACCAGTACAGGTGTGCCGATGGTGGCTTGTAATTGCGATGTGTGCTTATCGGTAAACAACAGGGATAAACGATTACGCAGTAGTATTTTGGTACAAAGTAATACTACCAGCTTTGTGGTAGATACCACACCCGATTTTAGAACACAAATGCTGAGAGAAAATGTGCAGCAACTGGATGCAGTGTTATTTACCCACCCCCATAAAGATCATATTGCCGGCCTGGATGATGTAAAAGCCTACTGCTATTTTAGTGGTAAGCCCATGGAAGTATTTGCCAATGAATTAACCGAGCAGGGATTGCGGCGTGAGTTTATGTATGTATTTGCTGATATAAAATATCCGGGAATACCAGAGGTAAATTTAAACCGTATAGAGCTGGAGCCTTTTTTTATTGGCGATATACCCGTAGTGCCCATTTTGGTATGGCATTATAAAATGCCCGTGTACGGATACCGCTTTGGTAAGTTTACCTACATTACCGATGCCAACCGGATAGAAGAAGCAGAAAAATTAAAAATTTTAGGTAGCCAAACATTGGTGCTAAATGCTTTAAGGCATAAAGAGCATCTCTCTCACTTTACGTTAGATGAAGCCGTTGAGGTGAGCCGGCAATTAAACATACCAACCACTTATTTTACGCATATCAGTCATCAATTGGGTTTAAATGATGATATTAATAAAGATTTACCAGCGGGTATGCAGTTGGCTTACGATGGACTGCAATTGTTTTTTGAGTAACAGTTAACTACACAAAAAGGGTATTGCAAGTGCTGGCTTAACGTTGTAGCTTAGTTGAAACCTTTAAAACAACTATGCCAGCAAACAACAATCATCACTACCTCAACTTTACAAAACGGGAACGGCGGGGAATTACCAGCATTATTGTATTTATCATAATTGTAAGTGTACTTCCTTTTTTGTACCCATTATTTATACCTGCCAAAAAATATGATAAGGAAGCGTTTAAAAAACAGCTGGCTCAATTACAAATAAATGCCGCCGACTCTTTTAAAAAAAGAAATAATAAATATGAGGCGGATGAAAACAACTATTACCAGCAGCCTGCTGCCATGCGGTATAAAGAAGCCAGTTTTACAGGAACGCTTTTTTATTTTAACCCCAATACATTGGATGATGCAGGTTGGCAAAAGCTGGGTGTTAGGGCAAAAACCATCCAAACCATTCGCAATTACCTGGCCAAGGGCGGGCACTTTAAGCAACCCGGCGATATCGCAAAAATTTGGGGGCTATCTGCCAATGATGCCAACCGCTTAATACCCTACGTACAAATAGCTGCGCCAGCAAGTATCCACAGGCCAGCAGATTTTACGGTTGCCCCAGCCATATCAATACCAGCAAAATACCCTGCACCGGCTATAATAGACATTAACCTGGCAGATACCACTGCTTATATTGCACTGCCCGGTATTGGTAGTAAGCTGGCTTTACGAATTATAAATTTTAGAGAAAAACTAGGCGGATTTTATAGCACCAGCCAGGTGGCCGAAACATTTGGCCTGCCAGATTCTGTATACCAAAAAATTAAAAACCGCCTGGCAACAGGTAATACGCCAGTAAAAAAAATAAACATCAATACGGCCACTGCCGAACAATTAAAACACCCTTATATAAAATATAATGTTGCCAATGCTATTGTGCAGTACCGCAGCCAGCATGGCCCATTTGCCAGCTTACAGGCGCTTAAGCAGGTTGTATTAATTAACGAAGAGCTTTATCAAAAAATCAGTCCCTATCTTACCATCGATGCAGAGTAAATACTAACAGATGTTAGTATTTTTTAAAAAATGTGTTACTTTGCTCTTAAACCATTGCTACATATGAATTTTAACCAATCAGAAATAACAGCACAGGTGGCACAGTCGGCAAAAGATTTTGCCAATCAGCATATCAAACCGTACTTAATGGATTGGGATGAACGCCAGGAGTTTCCATTGCAGCTTTTTAAAGAGCTGGGTAACTTAGGTATGATGGGCATATTGGTACCCGAAAGTTATGGTGGTGCCGGCCTTAGTTATTTTGAATACACGGTGGTAATACAGGAGATTGCCAAAGTGTGTGGCTCAATCGGGCTTTCGGTAGCCGCACATAACTCTTTATGCACGGGGCATATACTCAGTTTTGGAAACGACACACAAAAACAACAATATTTACCCGGCCTGGCATCTTGTAAATATTTGGGTGCCTGGGGCCTTACAGAACCCAATACCGGTAGTGATGCCGGGAATATGAAAACGACCGCTGTAAAAGATGGGGATGAGTGGATTATTAACGGTACCAAAAGTTGGATAACGCATGGTAAAAGTGGAGACGTAGCTGTAGTGATATGCCGTACCGGGGAGCCCAGCACAAAAGACAATGCCACCGCTTTTATTATAGAAAGAGGAGTGCCCGGCTTTAGTGCTGGCAAAAAAGAAAATAAATTGGGAATGAGGGCCAGCGAAACAGCAGAAATGATATTTGACAATTGCCGAATACCCGATACGGCCCGGCTGGGCGGTGTAGGCGATGGCTTTAAGCAAGCAATGAAAGTGCTGGATGGAGGCAGGTTATCCATAGCAGCCCTTAGCCTTGGTATAGCCAAAGGTGCCTACGAGGCATCTGTACAATATGCAAAAGAGCGCCACCAGTTTAATCAGCCCATTGCCAATTTTCAGGGTATTAGTTTTAAACTGGCAGATATGGCAACCGAAATTGCGGCAGCAGAGTTGTTATTAAACCAGGCCTGCGATCTTAAAATAAAAAATCTGCCGGTAACCAAGCAGGCAGCCATGGCAAAGTATTATGCCAGCGAGGTAGCCGTAAAAGTGAGTACAGATGCGGTACAAATATTTGGTGGATACGGATACACTAAAGATTTTCCGGTGGAAAAATTTTACAGGGATAGTAAGCTTTGCACCATTGGTGAGGGCACCAGCGAAATACAAAAACTGGTAATTAGCCGGGAGGTATTAAGGGGTTAAGCTCACAAATTTAAAATTGCAATGCGTTTAGTAATTTACGATAGCTTTATATAATTAATAAATTATAAAAACGCCAGCATGTTATTAAGATCAGCGATTTCGGCCTTGTTTTTTTTATTTGTATTGAATGGTTATAGCCAAACACTTCCTGAATATTTGCCCCAGGATGGATTAGTGGGCTGGTGGCCATTTACAGGCAATGCAAATGATAGTAGCGGAAATGGTAATAATGGGGTAGTAAGTAATGCAGTATTAACGTCAGATCGCTTCGGAAATGTGAATGCAGCATACAATTTTAATGGTACCAACAGTCGTATAGACATTGCGGATGCAGCAGTGTTAAGATGTAGAAAAATTACATTAAGCGTATGGGTGTTTAATAACAACATTGTAAAAACTTCGCAGGTTTTGTACAAGGGCTCCTTAATGGCAGACGGAGAAGCGTATGGTATTGGCTATTCCTCAGGTATTTCGTCAAAGCCCAATGGGGCATTAAAACTTAACAGCGGTTGCATTAGTGGCACTGGGTGGTATGGTTTGCATTTTAAAAGCGATGGTGTAAACCAGGCATGGGAGCACCTTGTAATGACATACGACGGAAGTACCGTTGCCTATTATAAAAATGGCAGCCTGGATACATCACTTGCTTTAACAGGCTTAATTGATAGCTGCAGTGGCGGTGGTTTAAGAATTGGGTTTAATCATTTAAGGTATAATGTAAGCACCGGCGATGGTTTTGATGGCGTTATAGATGATGTGGGTATTTGGAACCGGGCATTAACGGCCAATGAAATCTCCAATATTTATACTAATTCTTTTGGATGCGGCTATGGTAAAATGGGTATCAATGTTTGTGAACCTAAAAGAAACCTGCATATAAAAGATGTGCTAAGGCTTGAGCCGAGAGATACCCCTCCGGGAAACCCCGAAAAAGGTGATATTTATTTTGATGGTACCATCAATAAATTAAGGGTGTTTGATGGTACTGTTTGGCAAAACTGTTGGTAAATAGCCGCCGTATATCGCATATTATTTATCATTAAGGCCCCTGCAGGGGCCTTAATAATAAAAGGAAATCAATCATTTTTATTGTATCAGCTTTGCAATTTCGGCCAACGCAAAACCATTGGCAATATTTAAAATGGCTTGTTCCGTTGTGGCCTTAGCTGTAAGGGTCATTAAAGCATTGTTAAAAGGAATTTGTAATTGGTAATCTGCTTTTCCATCCACCTCATCGCTTTGTCTTTCCAACCTCGATTTGTATCCCTGCACTTTTACCACTTTTGTTTTTTCATCTCTTACCAGGCCTCCCAGCATAGACGAGTTAAGTAAAGCATTTAAAGTATTTACCAATGGAGAGTTGTTTATTATTTCTACATCCACCTTATTTTGCTTGCCATAACTGCGATGGATGGTAGCTCCAATAAAGCCAATATTTGCTGCCACCCGGTCGTCTTTTACATTATAGGCAAGTGTATCAAATTTTTGTGGCATCAGTTTTAATACCTCTTTGCCTATAATCATATCCAACTCTTGTAAGGCTTGTTGCAGGGCAAAATGTGCATCTTCTAATTTACCGGCTGTATAGGATTTTTTGGCTGTAGAAATTTGTGTTTTAAAATCGCCTTGCGCCAAAAGCAGGCTGCTATATAATACCAATGCAATGGCTATTGTAAATGATTTCATGTTGTAGATTTTTTTTTAATGATAATTACTGCTCACCCAACGATTTTTTTATACCGTCTATATCAAAACTATTTGCGGCGGCCATTACCTCATTTTCATCAGCAAAGTTGATACACTCCCATACGATAAGTGCAGATTGGCCCAACGGCACAATCAGGGTATAGCCCTTACTATCACTATACTCTATCATTGCTTTGTGGCCTTTTACTTTTGTTTGTTTAATATTTTGGTTATTGGCATCGGCCTGTACGCCATAGGCATTATTAAAATAAAGCGCCGCCACCCCGGAGTAAAGGGCATTGTTACCAATCGTAATGGTTAGCTGCTTATCTTTTTTATCGGAGTAAATGCGTTGAATGGTCAGGTTGTTCCATCCCCATTGGGTACTTGCCACTTTATCTTGCAGGGTATCTTTATCAAGGCCGTTAACAGGGTTGGGCAATGCTTTTAGTATTTCTCTGCCCAGTTGTATTTCTACCCCTACCAATGCTTGTTGTACAGCATAGCGGGCATCGCTGTATTTAGCTGTACCATGGGCTGTTTCTGCATCAGTTATTTGCTGTACAACATCGGGTGGCGTAGTGTTTTTTAAACCTGCCCCACCTTTATTAACAGGCCTGCCGCTGTTGTTGTTATCTTGAGGGGCTGTGCCTGTAGTGCTGGTATTGCTACTACTGTTGTCATCACCCAGGCCAACTGTTTTGTTGACCGTTTCTTTTGCTTTTTCTTTTAGCTTTTTTAAAAATTGTGCTTTAGCGCCCGTGGTTAATGCCATGCTTGCACAAAGCATTAACAATGCTGCTGATTTTTTCATTACAGTAAAATTTTAATTGTAAAGATGGAGTACGGCAGCTTTTCAGGAGCGATATAAGATGATGCTGCAAGTTAATATTTTGCCTCAATAATTATTATGATCATTTGTAATTTGATAATAAAAAAACTCCTGCTGGTGGGCAGGAGCTTTTTTTATAAAGTGCAAAATGGTTATGGAAAAATACCCAACTCTACATAGCTGGTAGCTACTTTGTTTATGGCGCATACATAAGCCGCTGTACGCATATCTGGTATATCCGGATTGCTTTTCCATACCTCAATAATTTCACGGGTGGCGCTAATCATGGTTTCTTCTAATCCACTATGTACCAGGTCCTGTTCTTCGGGCCCGTGCATAATAAATTTTCTTTCGGCATCGCTTACTTTTTTACCGCTCAATTCTTCAATTTGCCCTAATATATGGCTGTTAAGGTTTTCGGTAAAGCGTTTTTCCATCCTGCCATATCTTACATGGCTGAGGTTTTTAAGCCACTCGAAATAGCTAACGGTAACACCGCCTGCATTTAAGTACATATCTGGCACACATAAAATGCCTTTTTGTGCAAACACTTCGTCTGCTTCGGGTGTACAAGGGCCGTTGGCTGCCTCGCCAATAATTTTTGCTTTTATCCTGGGAGCATTGTCGCCGTTAATAACATTTTCCAGTGCTGCCGGTATTAAAATATCGCATTCCATTTCCAGAGCATCGCTGGTATTGGTAAAATTGGTGCTGCCCGGAAAATCGAG
This sequence comes from Bacteroidota bacterium, assembly GCA_039796475.1. Classification (GTDB taxonomy): domain Bacteria; phylum Bacteroidota; class Bacteroidia; order Chitinophagales; family Chitinophagaceae; genus Ferruginibacter. Next base: position 9,668 of record JBDKJT010000202.1, read on the forward strand.
CACATTACCCGTTTTTTGTTTGTACTTAAATACTTCATCCTCATGCAGCCCATCGGCATTATAAATAGCGCCATTGTGTTCGGCAATGGCAATTATTTTGGCGCCATTTTCCCTGAAAAATTTAGCAGTATGGTAGCCCACGTTACCCAATCCTTGTACTACAATGGTTTTGCCTTGTATACCGGTGGTTAACCCCAGCTTAGCCATAATATCGGGCATATTACATACCTCCCGGATACCAAAAAACACACCAAGGCCAGTAGCTTCACGCCGGCCACGTACACCTCCCTGTGTTACAGGCTTACCAGTTACGCAACCTACGCCGTCTATTTCGCCGGGGCGTAAGGATGTGTAGGTGTCTACTATCCACGCCATTTCTCTTTCGCCGGTTCCGTAATCGGGTGCTGGTACATCAATACCGGGGCCAATAAAATTTTTCTTTACCAGCTCTGATGTATAGCGGCGGGTAATTTTTTCCAGCTCGTAAATGCTGTATTTATGCGGATTGATTTTAATGCCGCCTTTACCACCACCAAACGGCACATTTACTATGGCGCATTTGTACGTCATTAACGATGCTAGTGCCATTACTTCATCCTGGTTTACCTCGTCGCTAAAACGAATACCTCCCTTACAGGGCGATTTGTGCTGGCTGTGTTGTACACGGTAGGCTTCAATTACTTCGATGGTGCCATTGTCTCTTTTTACCGGGAAACGCATTTGGTACACGCTGTTGCATGCCTTAATCTGTTCTAAAATTCCCGGATCCCATTTGGTGAATTTTGCTGCCTTATCAAAGCTTAACTCCACACTATGGAAAAAGCTGTACGGCTGTTGTGCTGACATAAATTTGTTTTTAATTGAGCAATCGTATTTATAATTATTGCAACTGGCAAGCTGCTTTTTTATAAAAACATTTATTGAATAAAAGATTTAATTGCCGGACTGTTTTTCCAGCTTGCTGATTTTTTTGTCTACCAAAAAAACATAAAAAAAGAGGCCGATTAATAGGGTTAAGCATACGGCTACTACGATGTATATTTTTCCATTACTCCGCATGGTATCTGCCATTTCAGGCGATGCACTTTGTGCCCATACGCCTGCCGAAGTACAAACGGATAATAAACACAGCAATATTTTTTTATAAAGATTCATCAATGCCTGGTTTTATGTTTAAGCAATATTGATTTATTTGCCGGGTTGCTGCAGCAGGCTTTTATCTGCCAGTAATTGCAGCCGTATCCGCAGGGTGGCTATCCATACGCCCAATAGCGTCCATCCAATTACAGCAGGATAAAAAACCATCCGCATCCCACCATCTAAATCCTGCCTGTTAAGGGCGGGATTGCCGGTGCTGCTGCCCGGGGCGCCGGGGTGCAGGCTGCCTACAATGCGTGGGATGATCCAAATACTGGGAAACAGCATGGCAAAAGCAAAAATGTTGTACACCGCACTAACCCTCGACCGCTTGTCGATATCTATAAACGAACCCCTTAATACAAAATAAGCCCCATAAATAAGTAAGGCAATAGCGGCGCCTAATAATTTAGGTTCTTTCATAACACCTGCCAGCGATTGCCCCTGGTCTGTTACCCAGGTTACGGATACCCATATCATACCTGTTAAATAACCCAGTATGCCAAATACCGAACCAATGGAAGCAAAATTGCTGGCGTAAATATCATAACGATGATCAAAGGTTCGTAAATACTTTATACTGTAGGCAAAACTTACAATAAACAATAGCATCATACCAAACCACATGGCTACATGAAAATAAAGATTGCGGATGGTTTCGTTAAGTATATGCAGCCTTGGTACGGGCAGCAAAAAACCTGCAACAATTGTGTAGATTAATAAAAGAAACGACGCTATTTTCCACCAGTTTTTAGTCACTGAAAGTTGGTATTTTTTGAGTGTGGCAAAGGTAGGGCAAAGCGTAAGAAACAATCAAATAATTTATGATTAATTATGGCTGTTACTCCTTCCATAGGTATGGAAAAAGCACTGCTGCCATCACTATAATCAAGGCATCTAACCCGGCTATCAATGCCACTAACTGCAGTACAGCTCCTTCTCTAAATACTTCGTTAAATGCTGTTTTGCTTAGCCGCATCAGCAGCATTAACAGCGGTAATATTACCGGAAATCCTAAAATGGCAATAAGCGCCGCATTTTGCTGTGCTTTGGCCGCTATGGCGCTCATTAACGAAAATACAAGGCTGATGCTGCCACCTCCCAACAATACAATGCCGTAAAAAAGCAGGCTGTTGCTTACAGGATTATTTAAAAAAGTGCGGTAAAGCAGCAACGAGATGGTACTCATTAAAAGCATGATGAGTACATTGTAAAGTATTTTGGCAGCAATAAATTGCACGGGCGAGGCAATGCTATAAAAATAAAGCATCCTGCCTTTGCTTTCCTGTAAAAAACTTTTAGCTACGGCGTTTACACATACAAATAATTGAATTACCCAAAAAAGCCCATTCCATACATTGGCTTCTAAATCGGATACCGCCAGTTGCAGTACAAAAATTGTGGCGGCTATGTATAGTAAAATACCGTAAAAAGTATGTTGCTGCCGCCACTCAAGCAGCAGGTCTTTTTTTAGCAGCGTTATTACCGGGCGTAACATTTTAAATGGTTTACATCAAAAAAATAGCAGTTGTATTGGCGGTTAGCAAAACCTTGTTGCATTACAATAGCAGTTGCAGGTACTGTGCCATTTCTGCCTGGTACTGTTGTGCAACAGCCCTTGCTTCTGCGGCAAAATCTTCTTTTTCGCTGGCATAAATGATAGCCCGGCTGGCATTTACCAGCAAGCCCACCTCTTTATTTAAGCCATATTTGCTCACCTCTGCCAGACTGCCACCCTGAAAACCAACCCCGGGCACCAGTAAAAAATGCCCCGGTATAATTTTTCTTATTGCAGCCAGCTCTTCTGCCTTGGTGGCGCCTACCACAAACATTAGGTTGCCGGTGTGGCCCCAACTGGCAGTTGTGTGCAGTACCCGCTGGTACAAAAACTCATCTCCAATTTTTTGTTGTTCAAAATCTTTACTGCCTTCGTTACTGGTAAGCCCCAATACAATGGCCCATTTACCCTCAAAGGTTAAAAATGGCTTTACACTATCTTCTCCCATATAGGGCGCCACGGTTATGCTATCAAAGGGTAGGGTTTCAAAAAAAGCTTTAGCATATTGTGCAGAGGTATTGCCAATATCGCCTCTTTTGGCATCGGCAATGGTAAATATGTTTTTTGGGATATAGTTTACCGTTTTTTCCATGGCGAGCCAGCCTTTTACACCCATGGCCTCGTAAAAAGCGGTGTTTATTTTGTAGGCTACACATAAATCCTGTGTGGCATCAATAATGGCTTTGTTAAATTCAAATATTGCATCGGGATGCTGCTGCAGGTGAGTGGGTATTTTAGTAAGGTCGGTATCAAGCCCAACGCACAGGTATGATTTTTTTTGCTGTATCTGTTCTATCAATGTTTGCCTGGTCATGTATTACTATTGGTTTAGCTGGTTTTGTTTAATCGGTTGCTCATTTCTGTGGCAATAAGCCGGGAGTTTTCGTCGCCACGTTTATTCAATGCTTCAATAATTTTTAGTTGCGATGGTTCATCCCTGTTTTGGCTTAGTTTAAATACATTGCTTAAGGCTTCCACTTTTATTTCAAAAGCTACAATGCCCTTTAGCATGGCCTGTACATCTTGCTGGGGTATGTGCTGAAAAGACGCTTTGTTGTGATGTCCTTCGTATTTTTCAGTAATGGATTTTACCGCCTCCAAAGTGGCCGCCTCATCTAAAAAATGAATGATGCCCCGGGCATGCACCGTCATATAATTCCAGGTAGATGCTGTTACAAGGTTGTTGTACCAGCTGGAGCTAATATAAGTGTGTGGCCCATTAAATATTACCAGTACATGTGGGTTGTTTTCAAATGCCCGGTGGTGATCTGTTTTACGCATGATGTGCCCGGTAAGCAATATACTTCCATCGGCCTGTTGTATTACTTCCAGGGGTATATGGGTGGCTACCGGGTATGGATGCCCCATGGCGGTTACGATGGCAAAAGCATTGTTTTGCATAAACTGCACCAGGGTGGCCTGGTTTGTTTCGGTAAAATGAGCCAGCTTTATCATAATTAATTTTGTAATAATTGCCTGAGGGTATCGGCAAAAATAAATATTTCCTCAAAGCTGTTATACAGCGGTACCGGCGCTACCCTTATTACATTTGGCTCCCGCCAGTCGGCAAAAATACCCAGTGGTAGCAGCGTATCAAATATGGCTTTGGCGTTTTGATGTACCGAAATGGAAACCTGGCAGCCATGCTGTTGCGGTTGGGCAGGGGTAATAATTTCAAATTTTTTTTCGGGCTGGTTAATATGCTCCAGGCAAAAAAACAAATACCGGCTTAATGCTTCACTTTTTTGCAGCAGGTTATTAAAGCCTGCGGCTGCAAAAATATCCATTGATGCTTTGTGTGCGGCCAGCAACAACATGGGCGGAGTGCTAAGGCACCAGCTTTGTGCATTGCCCGAGCTGGTAAATTGGGGCTGCATGGCAAAACGGTTAGCCTCCTGGTTGCCCCACCAGCCTTGTAGTTTTTTTAAATTGCGCTGGTGATGTTGCTCATGCACAAATGCACCTGCAATGGAGCCGGGGCCACTATTTAAATACTTATAATTACACCAGCAAGCAAAATCTACCTGCCAGTTATGTAGCTGTAGCGGAATATTGCCGGCAGCATGGGCAAGGTCAAACCCGGCATAAGCGCCAGCAGCATGGGCTGCAGCGGTAATACGCTGCATATCAAACACCTGCCCTGTATAATAATTTACCCCACCTATTAATACCAGTGCCAGGCTGTGTTTATGTGCCTGGATGGTTTGTAAAATAGCTTCGGTAGTAATTAGTTCGCTCCCCTTTTGAGGCTGTACTTCTATAATAGCATCGGCAGCATCAAAGCCGTGTAAGGCCACTTGCGATTGAAGGGCATATTGGTCGGAGGGGAAGGCTTTTGCCTCGCAAATAATTTTATACCGCTGTTGGGTAGGTTGATAAAATGAAGTAAGCAGCAGGTGCAGATTTACAGTTAAATGATTCATGGTTACCACTTCCGCTTCCTTTGCACCTACAATTTGGCTGATGGTGGCACTAAATTTTTTGTGATAGCTTAACCAGGGATTGTTACCTAAAAAAAATCCCTCTACACCCAGTGTTGCCCAATTTTGTAAAATGGTATTTATTTCTTGCTGTGCATTTACCGGCTGTAAGCCTAATGAATTGCCCAAAAAATATACGGCTCTTTTGCCCCTGTATTGCGGAGCAATAAACTGGTCTCTGTAATGATGCAGGCTATCCTGGCTATCGAGGCTTTGGGCATATTGTATATTAAATTGATGTGGCATGCTTAATGGTTTAGTAAGGTTGGATAATCGGTGATAATGCCATCTACGCCCAGTTGTTTTAAACGGGTAATGCTGGCACTATCATTTACCGTCCAGGGTATTATTTTTAGTTGCCGGGCATGGCATTGGGCTACCAGTGCAGCGGTAACGAGGCTGTAATGCGGACTGTAAACTGCCGGCGTAAAACCCAATGTTTTTATTTGGGCATCCAGCCCTTTTCTATCGGCATCCTCCACCAATAATACAGCGGGTATTTGTGGGTAATGCTGGTGCAGGTATTGCAAAGTGCGTACGTCAAACGATTGGATGGTTACCCAGCGTTCCATATTTTTTTCTTGTATCAGCTTTACCAGCATTTGTATAAAAGCTGCTGGTGGCGGGTGATAAAGATGATCGGTGGCCGGGGTGGTTTTTGTTTCGATATTAAAATACGGATGAGGGCGGGGGTTGGTGTTGAGGTATGCCGCCACACTATCAAATACGGCTGCCAGCGAGGGTTTGGTAACGGCCATTTTTTGCTGCTGCACAAAACGGGGATGTGGTTTTAACCCTACATCGTATTGCTGCGTTTGTGCATACGTCATTTGGTAAATGTTTAAATTTTTTTCTTCGTTTTGGGTGATGTATGCGGCGGTGGGGGTGCCGGGGTTGATGGTAGTTATTTCATGATTAAAAAATGGCTCGTGTGATAAGATGGCTACACTGTCTTTGGTAAACAGCACATCCATTTCGAGGGTGGTAACGCCGGCTGCCAGTGCATGCAGCATGGCTGGTATGGTATTTTCGGGCATATTGCCGCGGCAGCCCCGGTGGCCCTGTTTATCAAACATGGTTGTGGGTGTTGTACTCATTTTTTTGTTGGGCGAACATGCCACGAACAATACAATGAAGCTAAAAAATAAATACAGCCGGCCAGCACCAAACAGCTTGCTGGCTGGCCACTTTGTACCTACCCTTAACAGGTGTTTTGCTGCAATGCGGTATGTGGTACAAGTGAGTGACACAACGATGCTGATTATTTTGATGGTGCTGGTAACAAATAGTTTTTACCAGTTATAAATACGCCTGCTGTTGCCTGCTTTTATACCAATACTTGCTGTACCTGGGTAGTGGGCATATTGGCATTACGCATGGCTATACCACGGGCTGCGTTACCGGCAAACTCGATAAAGGCTTTTTTTGTAACCTCATCGTTGCTTACCATAATAGGCAAGCCGGCATCGCCACCTTCTCTAATGCTTTGTACCAGGGGTATTTGGCCTAAAAAAGGAATGTCAAACTCTTCTGCCAGGTTTTTGCCACCGTTTTTGCCAAAGATGTAATATTTATTGTCGGGCAGTTCGGCCGGGGTAAAATAGCTCATGTTTTCTACCAGCCCTATTACGGGTACTTTTAGCTGTGCCTGGCCAAACATAGCGATGCCTTTTTTGGCATCGGCCAGTGCTATTAATTGTGGCGTGGTTACTACAATTACGCCGGTAACGGGTACTGTTTGTACAATGGTTAAATGTATATCGCCGGTGCCTGGGGGCATATCAATAATCAGGTAATCCAGCTCACCCCAATCTACATCGCTTACAAACTGGCGGATGGCGCTGCTTACCATGGGGCCACGCCAAACTACTGCCTGCTTTTCATCTACCAGCAAACCTATGCTCATCATTTTTAATCCAAATCGCTCAATGGGTACAATAAGGCCTTTGCCGTTTACATCTTTCATCATTGGCCTTTCGCCTCTTACGCCAAACATAATGTGCTGGCTGGGGCCATAAATATCGGCATCCATCAGCCCTACTTTAGCACCGCCCTGTGCCAATGCCAGTGCAAGGTTGGCAGCCACAGTGCTTTTACCTACCCCGCCTTTGCCGCTTACTACGGTAATAATATTTTTTACGCCATTTAGCAGGGTTTTGGCATCTTGCCGGTTGCTGCTGGTATTGCTGGTAAAGTGTACGGTAACCACCGCTTGTTTGTTAACCAATAACTTAATAGCGTTGATGCAGGCGTTTTGCATCATATCTTTCATAGGGCAGGCGGGGGTGGTGAGCACCAGCGTAAATGATACATTATTGCCATCAATCTTAATGTCTTTTATCATGTTAAGGGTAACAAGGTCTTTACCCAAATCGGGTTCTTGTACATTGCTTAAAGCCTTCAATATCTCATCTTGTGTCATGGGTTCAATTATTTGTTAAAAAAGCAATTATCCGGCAAAATTAACCATCGGTAACCTTACTTTGTTTATGATTTAAAGAAAATGAACGGAGGGTTGTATTTTTGCCCCGCTGGTGATATTGGGCAATGCTTTATTAAGCCTGTACCGGGTAGGGTACCATCAATCATCCTTTAAAGACCGACAAAACCGGAATGAAAAAATTTTTACGTTATATCTCCTTTACTGTTTTATTATTTCCGTTAGCTGCAAAAGCCCAGTTTGAAGGGTTTAAAGATTCTGTAGTACAGTTGTACGGGGTGGTAATGACGGCCGATAGCCTGCAGGCGCTGCAATCGGTAAGTGTAATGGTGAAGGGCCAAAACCGTGGTACCGTTACCAATAGCCAGGGTGTGTTTAGTATTGTGGTGCTAAAGGGAGATGTAATTGAATTTACCAGTGTAGGCTTTAAGCCTAAAAGTGTAACCGTACCCCGTACATTAGAAGGTAACCAGCATAGTGTAATACAATTGATGGTAAACGATACCGTATACCTTGCCGCCACCATTATTAAACCAAGGCCCACCCGGGAGCAATTTGAACGAGACTTTTTAAGTACCCAGTTTCCGGATGATGAAATAGAAACAGCCCGAAAAAATACCTCTGAAAATACCCGTCGGGTGCTGATAGCCACTTTGCCACGGGATGGAAGAGAAGCTGCAAGCACCTACCTAAGCAAGCAAGCGGCTAAAAACTACTATAGCGGGCAATTACCACCGCAAAACATTTTTAACCCCTTTGCATGGGCAGAGTTTGTAAAAGCCTGGAAAAGGGGCGACTTTAAAAAGAAGAAATAGCAGTTTTTCTACAGCAGTGTCGTAATTTTTATAAGGCCATGGGCCTTAATGTACTATCCACAAAAATTTGGTTTGCTTAACCCGGGTTTTGTTTGTTATTTTGAGCCTCTAAATAACCTTAATACCCCTCTTTAATTATGCTATTCTTCCTCATAGGATTTATGGGCAGTGGTAAATCCCATTGGGGAAAGATATGGGCTGCCGATTACAAGCTTGGCTTTATTGATATGGATGAAGATATAGAGATAAAAGAGCGCAAGGCGGTAACAGAGATATTTGAAAGCAAGGGCGAAGCATATTTTAGAGACGTAGAAGCAAAAATGCTGCGTGGCTATACCAGCGAGGTAAAAAATACCATTATTGCTTGCGGTGGCGGCACTCCCTGTTTTCATCAAAATTTAGAGTGGATGAATGAGCATGGTATTACCATTTACCTGTATTGCACACCCGAAGAAATTTTGAGGCGTTTGTTAAAAGGCCAGCAAAAACGGCCGCTGATAAATAAACTTAACCAGGCCGAATTACTTTTTTTTATTGAAAAAAAGATGAAGGAAAGAGCGCCTTATTACAGCAGGGCAAACATCATTTTAGATAATGCGGCTATTACCGAAAGTACTTTTGAAGAAAAGATACTGCCTTATTAATTTTACACATGCCTAAATTTTTTTTAATAATTGCAGCGCTTACCGGCGCACTGGCTGTAATGCTGGGTGCTTTTGCGGCGCATGGCTTAAAGCCGGTATTAAGTGCAGATAATTTACAGGTGTTTGAAACAGCAGTACGTTACCAGTTTTATCATGTTTTGGCACTATTGGCAACAGGCATATTGTTGCATTATTACAGCAACCGTTTTATAAAATGGGCAGGGCGCTTATTTATCAGCGGCATGGTGCTTTTTAGTGGATCGCTATACCTGCTGTGTTATATACGCCATGTACAATTGCCTGCTACCTGGGTGGGCGCCATAACGCCATTAGGGGGCGTTTGTTTTATAGCGGGCTGGCTACTGTTGGCATACGGGTTATCAAAAAATACTACAGCACCATTGCATAATGCAGCGTAACCAAAGTGCCGTTTTTGTTTTCGATTGTAAATTGTATCCCCATATCTTCCATCCTTTTTTTCATGTTTTTGAGGCCATTGCCAAAGCGCCGCACTTTGTCTAACTCAATACCTATGCCGTTATCCTGCACAAATAAAGACAAGCCCCCGGGCACACGGGTAAGCGTAATGGCTACTTCGGTGGCTTGTGCATGTTTTAAAATATTGTTAAGCGTTTCTTTTACTACTAAAAAAACGTTCTTCCTTATTTCGCCGCTTACTACAATATCCGGCAGGCCTTCTTCTATATTTATTTTGCAGTTAACACCCGTGTTTTCAAAATACTCTTGTGAGTAGCTGCGGATATAGGCTACCATGTTTTCAAGCGAATCGTTGTTGTTGCTCATTGCCCAAATGATGGCATTCATATTATTCAGCAACTCGTTAGCCGAGTACGAAATTTTTTCTATCTCGGGGGTCAGGTCCTTATCTTTTTTATTTTTAGCCAGCTCGCTGTACAGCCTGATGGCGGTAATACCTGCACCCAGCTCATCATGCATATCTGCACTTATGCGGTTACGCTCTTTTTGCTTGGCATTTAATACCGCCAGTTTTGTTTCGTACGATTGTTTTTCGGTATCTCTTTTAAGGGCTTCCTGCTCTTTAATTTTATTAATCAGCTCAACCCTGTTTTTGTAAGTTAGCCCTAATAAAAAAAAGATGATTTCGCCTACAATACCCAGTTGGTAGTAAAAAAAGGCAGATACAAAAATAGATTTACGCCCCATTGGGTGAAAGAGGATATAAAAGGAAATGATAGAACAAAGGATAAGGATACTGTTGCCAATGGCCAGGTAATTCATTAGCCTGTTGCGTTGGGTAAGCGAAAAAATAATGTAAATAACGCCGATGATTAATGCGGTTATTTTCATCAGGTTTTCCAGTGCAAACTGCAGGCTGTAATTATCAGTAAAAAAATTGAAAAATGTAAAAGAAAGGATGATAACAAACACCCACCATTGCTCCCATTTAAATAATTTATCCAGCTTTGGGTAGTAGGCCCTGGTGTTTAAAAACTTTCGGGTAAATGCGATGTAAAAAATGGTACCTACTGCCAGCAATATAAATGCAGCATAACTCGAAAAAAAGCTGCGCCATACGCCGGCCTGTCTTTCAAAATAGGTGGTAAATACAATTAACAAAAACATGCAGCCAGCATAGCAGGAGTTGTATAAAAACTCTTTTTTGTAGCTGAGCACATAATTGGTAAAAGAAAAAAAGAACATCATAATGAGTATACCGCTAAACAGGTAACCAACAGCCTGCTGCTCGGTACTTTTATAATAGTTAAATTTTTTATAGTGCTCAACATAATGGCTTTTTATTAATTGTGGTGCCAGCGAGTTGTAAATGGTTTTTGCTGGTTTTAACGCCACCACGTATACATGCCTGGCACCTGGGGGAATAAAAAATGGTTGGTAGCCATCTGCCCGGCTCATATCTGGCAGCAATAATGGCTTGCCAGTATCGGTAAGTTGGTAGGTAGTAATACGGTTGTATGTAAAACCGGGATATAAAAAAACGGTATCAGTACGGGTGCCGCTATTTTGCAGGCTTATCTGCAGGTACACCATTTTGGTTACCCATTTTTTGGGTAGCTGGCTTTTTATTTTATAAGCCGAAAGCGGCGTCCAGCTAACAGGTGCTGCCTGGGTAATATCAATACCAGATAAAGTATCAGCAAATACCGGGCAATGGGCCAGCAATACAGAATCGTTAATGTTGGCAACATCAATATACAAGTTGCTGTATGCCTGTTGGGCCCTGGCGCAAAAAACAGCAATGATGAGCAGGAAGGTGAAAACAAACTTCTTCAGCGGTTCCATTTTATAAACGTACATCATTTAAATGATATGTTTGCCAATTGCGCTATGGCCCCATATTTCAATAGCGGTTTTTTCTATCTTTGTCGCAATGGCTAACAAAGTAAAATCAACAAAAAGCAATGCAGCAGGCAAAGAGGTATTAAAGCAGGAGGCAGAGCAGGAAATTGAAGTAAAGGCACTTTTGAAAGATGAACGTACCCACAAAATTGCCGGTACTGTTTTGTTGCTGATTGCCCTGTTACTTTTTATCGCATTTACCTCTTATTTATTTACCTGGGAGGAAGACCAGGACGAAGTATTTAGCGCCGGCAGCCGGCTGTTTTGGGGTACCGATGCCCAGGTAAACAATTTACTGGGTACGCTGGGTGCCTGGCTATCGCATTTTTTTATTTATAAAGGCTTTGGCATTGCATCTTACTTACTTACCACGTTCTTTTTTGTGTTGGGCGTAAATCTCTTTTTTGGCAAAAAGGTATTTTCGGTTACCCGAAATATAAAGTATGTATTAACCGGGGTGGTGTTATTAAGTGTTTTATTTGCCGTATTGTTTCAAGCAAAAGGGTTTCCATGGGGTGGCGCAGTAGGCAAAATGATAAAAAACTGGATGTATCATGCCATTGGCAGGGTAGGTACATTGGGTGTGCTGGCTGCCGCCATGCTTAGCTATATCATTTGGCAGTTTAACCCCTCTTTTAAATTACCGGCTAAAAAGCAACCGCAGCCAGCCACAGAAGCCGGCGAAGATACCACACCGGTATTGGCGCCGGAAGCAGCAGATATCCATCAACCACAAGAAACCATACCAGTTGTACAACCAACAGGCAATCGATTAAAAAGCGATGCTGCCATGGTAAATATTCCACTGCAGGTAAACGAAACGATGACGGATGAAATGCAATTGGTAGAAAAAGAAACAACACCCGGGCCTGTTGCTGTAAAAATAGAAATGCTGCCACCAACATCGGTACAAGAAGCCATCGTGGTGCCACCTGCACCCGTAACTAAGCCGATACCTAAAGAGCATGCAGCAGCAGCGCTTGAACTGGAAATAAAAACAGTACCAGACATAACAACCGATGAAAATACGGCTGCTGAAAAAAAGCCAACTGGTAAGCTGGATACGCCTTACGACCCCATCCTTGATTTAAGGGATTATGTGTATCCCAAGCTTGATTTGCTGGAAGCACATGGCAGCGAAAAAATTGTACAAGATGCTGCAGAGCTGCAGGCCAATAAGGATCAAATCATCAATACGCTTAAAAATTATGATATCAGTATCCAAAAAATTTCGGCAACGGTAGGGCCCACCGTTACATTGTACGAAATTATTCCAGCAGCAGGGGTACGTATTTCTCGTATTAAAAACCTGGAAGATGATATTGCCCTCAGCCTGGCCGCCCTTGGCATCCGTATTATTGCGCCCATCCCCGGTAAGGGTACAATCGGTATTGAAGTACCCAATGCTAAAAAAACCATTGTTAGCATGAAAACCCTGCTGGCGGCAGATAAATTTCAGCACAATAATTTTTCGCTGCCAATAGCACTGGGCAAAAAAATTGACAATGAAAATTTTATCGTAGATCTTGCCAGCATGCCTCACCTGTTAATGGCAGGCGCTACCGGGCAGGGTAAATCTGTTGGGTTAAATGCCATACTGGTATCGCTGTTATACAAAAAACATCCATCTCAATTAAAGTTTGTGTTGGTAGACCCTAAAAAGGTGGAACTAAGCATTTACAAAACAATAGAAAAACATTTTTTAGCAAAATTGCCCGGCGAAGATGAAGCGATAATAACCGATACAAAAAAAGTAGTACATACACTTAATGCGCTGTGCATTGAAATGGATAACCGGTACGATTTGCTAAAAGAAGCTGGCTGCCGCAACATACGGGAGTACAACGAAAAATTTGTTGCCCGTAAACTAAATCCCGAAAAAGGACACCAGTTTTTACCCTTTATTGTATTGGTGGTAGACGAATTTGCCGATTTAATCATGACGGCTGGTAAAGAGGTGGAAATGCCTATTGCACGGCTGGCACAATTGGCAAGAGCCGTAGGGGTGCACCTTATCATTGCCACCCAGCGGCCAAGTGTAAATATTATTACCGGTACCATTAAAGCCAATTTTCCGGCCCGGATTGCTTTTAAGGTTAGTAGCAAAATTGATAGCCGTACTATTTTAGATGCTGGTGGTGCAGAGCAGTTGATTGGTAAAGGTGATATGCTGGTAAGCTATAATGGAGAGCTGGTACGTTTGCAATGTGCCTTTGTAGATACGCCTGAGGTAGACAGGGTAACTGATTTTATTGGCGATCAGCGGGGATATGCACAAGCCTTTTTATTACCAGAGTATGTAGATGAAAAAGAAATGGAAAAAGGCGATTTTGATGTAAATGATAAGGATGCTCTTTTTGAAGATGCAGCCCGTTTAATTGTAGCCAGCCAAAGCGGCAGCACCTCGTTGCTGCAGCGTAAAATGAAACTTGGGTACAACCGTGCCGGCCGATTGATGGACCAGTTAGAAGCTGCCGGGATTGTAGGCCCCAACCAGGGCAGTAAAGTACGGGATGTGTTAATAAAAACCGAGGCAGAGTTGCTGATGTACCTTGATAGTTTGTGATATTATTGAAGCACTTTTTCCATCTGCATACTTCGGGAGCCTTTTATAAGCAGCTGTGCATTGTTAAATGCCTGTTGCTTAAGCCAGGTGGCAGCTTCGCCGGCATTATTAAAATTGATAAAAGCATGCGAAACCTTGCTAAAATCGCCGCCTACCAACACCACATGCTTCCAGGTAAACCGCTCAATTAATTGTACAATGGCGGCATGTTCCTGCAGGCTGCTTTCGCCCATTTCCATCATGCCACCCAGCATTAAAATTTTATCGTTACCCGGCATACGGGCAAAATTTTCAATAGCAGCCTTCATGCTCGACGGGTTGGCATTATAAGCATCCAATATAATTTTATTGCCATCTTTTTCAATCAGCTGGCTGCGGCTGTTAGAGGGAGTGTAGTTTTCCAGTGCTTGTTTAATGCTATCATCCGGCACATTAAAATACTTGCCAACGGCAAGTGCCACCAGCACATTGGGCAGGTTATAAGCACCAACCAATTGTGTATGGATGGTTGTAAGGCTGCTTCCCTTGTTTACCTGAACTTCCAAAAATTGCTGGCTGCTATTAATCGTTCCTTCTATGGTTGCATTTTTAGTGCCGTACGTAACAATCTGTTCAATCCCCCGGCTCATCTGTTGCAGGTAATCATAATCCTGCATCATAAAAATGGTGCCCTTTGTGTGGCGGATAAAATCATACAACTCTCCTTTGCCTTTTTTTACACCCTCTTCGCCCCCAAAACCTTCTAAATGAGCCTTGCCACAATTGGTAATAATGCCATGTGTGGGCAAGGTATAAGTACAGTAGCTTTCAATCTCTTTTTGATGATTGGCCCCCATTTCTATTACCGCTATCTCGGCATCTTTTTGTACCGATAAAATAGTAAGCGGAATGCCTATATGATTATTAAGATTACCCTTGGTAGTGTATGTTTTGTAGGTAGTGTTAAGCACTTCATGCACCAGCTCTTTGGTAGTGGTTTTGCCGTTACTACCCGTAATGGCAATAAAGGGAATGGTAAATTGTTGCCGGTGATACTTAGCCAACTGCTGCAATGTAACAAGTGCATCTGACGAGTAAAATAGCCTGCTGTCTTCAACGCCTACAGGTTCATCAACCACCACGCAGGCAGCGCCGGCATCCAGCGCTTGTTTTGCAAAAAGATTGCCATTAAAATTGGGGCCTTTAAGTGCAAAAAAAATGTCGCCGGTTTGCAGTTTACGACTGTCGGTTTGTATTGACGGGTTTTTTAAATAAATACGATACAGGTCTGTTATTTGCATGACTCAAAAATAACAATATCGGCGTTGTTTTGTACCAAGGTTGTATAAAATATAAAGCCCCTCACCAGTGAGGGGCTTTAAGAGAACGTTATGCAAAAACTTATTTTTTTCTAGAATTTTGCCTGCGCTTTCCAAAGATGTTTCCTTCTTTAAAGCCAGGGCCTTCTGGGGCACCCATGTAGGTTTGTGCACACCTGAAGCCAATAGTGCTTGATGATTGATCTTCTTCCAGGAAACGGCGTGTACCGGGAGAAAGCCAGTAAGAACGATCGTTCCAGCTACCACCTTTAAATACTTTTGCTTTATCGCTAATTAAGGTAGTAACACCATACTCGTAAGTAGCACCACTTGCAGAGTCACCATCCAGGTGGTTTAAGGCATAGTTACGTTGGTAGTTACGGCGATTTTTTACTTCTTCGTCGCTAACATCAACTCTTTTTAAGCGGCCCAATGAATCTCTTTCGTATTCGTTAGAAGCATTTTTATACAACTTGGTAAATTTATTACCACGGAAGTAGTTAAAATCTTCACCATCAGATGGGGTTAAAGGCCTGTAAGTATCCTGTACCCACTCCGACACGTTACCACTCATATTGTATAAGCCAAAAGAGTTAGGGTAAAAAGCTTTTACATTACCCGGTATGGCAGAGCGGTCATTTAAACCACCCGCTACACCCATATTGTCACCTGTACCACGTTTAAAGTTGGCCAAAAACTTACCCTGCCAACCACCACGGCGGTTATCACGCAGGCCATTGGGGTTATTGCTCCAGGCATACATTTGCTGGTTGCTGATTAACTCTTCGCCAGAGCCGCTTTCTTTTTTGCGGGGGCTTGGGTTTTGATCGTACAAACCATAAGCTGCATATTCCCATTCAGCTTCGGTTGGCAGGCGGTAACCCATATTAAGTATACCATCTTCCATCTTTACGTTTGAACGTGGTTTGCCACTTACATCTTTAAATTCAGATTTTTTTGGTTTGCTTCTGCCCTGAATCAGTTCTGGATTCAGCAAATATGTTTCGGTGTTAAAAGATCCATCAGATCCACCACCTTTCATTTCTTTTTTTGCAAAGTCTTTTTTCAGGTAACCTTTTTGAATCAGGTTAAGTTCGTTTACCCTGTCTGTTCTCCAAACGCAAAAATCATGCGCTTGCTCCCAGGATACACCCACTACAGGGTAAAAGTTATACGCCGGGTAGCGGAAGTAATATTCTACATAAGGCTCGTTGTAAGCCAGCTCTTCACGCCAGCATAAAGTATCTGGCAAAGCTTTTCTTAAAATATTGGTATCGCCGCTAAAGGTATTCTCTAACCAATAAATGTATTCACGGTAGTGTACGTTGGCTACTTCTGTTTCATCAATAAAAAACGAAGGAACGGTAACACGGCGGGGAACATTATTCCAGTCGCCCATTACATCTTCATCCTTAGCGCCCATTACAAATGTGCCACCCTGTACAAATACCAGCCCCGGGCCGGCTTTGGGATACTTCATTTTATTAACATGGAAGTTGCCCATGTTTTTGTCATCATAGTTCCATCCGGTAACAGATGATTTACCACTTTTTCCTGCCTTGTTGCTTTTACAAGAGGCGATGGAAACGGCAGCAGCTGTTACCAATACCAAATTTTTTAAAGAAATTATTTTTTGCATGTGCGTTCGTTTTGCAAAGGTTTAAACGAAAGGTTTTCTGTTATATTGTGTGAGGTTACACAGTTGCGAATATAAATACTTTAGCCGATAATGAGTGTTTTGCATTAAGCCCTGCAAAAAATTTGGCGAAAGCTTAGCAAATAATGTCACCCTTTTTCGGGTAATGCTATAACGTAGTAATCTATCTAAATTATTGTGCCAAATTTTTAAAATAACCGGCTGCAATGCAGTATCGGATGTATACATACGCTTTAAATGTAGTGCTGCTGTTTTTTAGGCGCAATAATATAATAATTGATATCGTTAACATGCTGCCGGCAAAACGATACTGGTAAAGGCATTTGTAATTTATCTATATGCTTCACAGTTAGTTATTAATCCAGCAGGTGTTTTAATAAGGATTGGTTGAATGGTTGTTTTTTAAACAAATCCCTTACTTTTACACCTTATCTCTAAAGAAAAAACTGAATACCTATCGATCCAGGTCTACATCACTAAGACTAAATAAGCATGAAAAAAGTATCATTAAAAATGACTGCTCTGGTACTGTTACTGGGAGGAGCAAAAGGTGTTGTGCATGCACAAAACTCAGCTAACACTATCAATGTAGTTACCACAGCCATACCCTTTTTAAGGATATCGCCAGATGCCCGGGGCGGTGCAATGGGGGATGTGGGTATTGCTACTGCTCCAGATGCTAACTCACCCTATTGGAACCAGGGTAAAACCGCTTTTAACCCAAACAAAGGAAGCATTTCGTTTACCTATACCCCATGGCTTAAAGACCTTGGCTTAAATGATATTTACCTGGCTAATGCCTCAGGCTATTATAAGCTAAGCGATGAGGAAGCTATTTCAGGTTCATTAAGATATTTTAGTCTGGGTAATATTGAGTTTACTGATAATTCTGGTAATGCTTTTGGCTCTTTCAGGCCAAGGGAGTTTGCGGTAGACGCCGGGTACTCTCGTAAATTGTCAGCAAAATTAGGGTTAGGTATTTCGTTGCGCTTTGTTAGCTCCAACCTTTCTGGTGGTTTGCAAACGCAGGGCGCCAGCACAAAACCTGGTCGTTCTGTTTCAGGCGATATTCACCTGTATCATAATAATCTAAACGAAAAAGGCGCAGGCTTAAGTTGGGGTGTTACGCTAAGCAACCTGGGGTCAAAAATATCATACAGCAATGATGCCATTAATAAAGATTATATACCAGCAAATCTTGGGCTGGGTATAGCATATACCACCGTATTAGACGAAACCAGCAAACTTACTTTTGCTGCAGATTTAAATAAACTGATGGTGCCAACACCACCCAACAGTACCGATAGTGCTGAAATTGCTAAATATCGCAGCCAGGGTGTGGTAAGCAGTTGGTTTAAATCGTTTGGCGATGCCCCCGGTGGTTTTTCTGAAGAGATAAAAGAAGTACAGGCATCGGTAGGTGCAGAGTACTGGTATAATAATCAATTTGCATTTAGGGCAGGTTATTTTTACGAAAGCCCTTTAAAAGGTAACAGGCAATATTTTACACTAGGTGCTGGATTAAAATACAACAACTTTGGGTTAAATTTTTCGTACCTGTTGCCATCGGGTAATGGTACCACCCGTAACCCCTTATCAAATACCTTGCGTTTTAGCTTGTTTTTTGATTTTGATGGCGGCGGTGGTAGTTCAGAAGAAAAGAAATAATAATACCCCTATACCTTTTTTAAAGCGTCCTTACAACAGGGCGCTTTTTTTATAGATGCAATCCGCCGCTTACGCCTATTTTTGCGGCAAATATTTTTTATGAGTATAAGAATTGGTTTTGGGGTAGATTTTCACCAATTGGTGGAAGGCAGAGATTTTTGGCTGGGCGGTATCAAAATACCACATAGCAAAGGGGCGTTGGGCCACAGTGATGCCGATGTATTACTGCATGCCATTTGCGATGCCATGCTGGGTGCGGCATGCCTGGGCGATATAGGTGTACACTTTCCGGATACAGATGCCTCTTTAAAAAATATTGATAGCAAAATACTATTGCAAAAAAGTTTTGAGCTGATACAGCAGCAGGGCTATAGTATTGTAAATATTGATAGTACACTTTGCCTGCAAGCACCCAAAATAAAAGACTATGTACCACAAATGCAGGCTGTTATTGCCTCAACACTTGGGTTGCAGGTAACGGATGTATCCATAAAAGCCACTACTACCGAAAAGATGGGTTTTGTAGGCCGTGAAGAAGGGTTGGTGGCATATGCCAGCATACTGCTGAAAAAAAATAACTAATCATTTTTTTAAAAAAATTAATTGCGCCTTGTTTTTTGGAGCGATCATTAACTTTGCCACTATGCAGTCAGTTGTTATCAACATTGTAAATAAATCCAATAACGAATTGCCAGCTTATGCCACTCCCGGCGCTGCAGGTATGGATATACGGGCATCTATTACCAATGCCGTTACACTTTTGCCGCTTGAACGAAAATTAATAGATACAGGCCTGTTTATAGAATTGCCCGATGGGTATGAGGCCCAGATAAGGCCACGTAGTGGCATGGCTATAAAACAAGGCATCACCTGCCTTAATACCCCGGGTACAATTGACAGCGACTACAGGGGAGAGATAAAAGTGATATTAATTAACTTAAGCAATGAGCCGCAAATTTTACAACCCGGCGACCGGATTGCACAAATGGTTATAAACAAAGTTGAAAAAGCGTTGCTGCAGGCTGTAGTTAATTTAAACCAAACAGCAAGAGGTGCCGGTGGTTTTGGCCATACTGGTAAAAATTAAACATTTATATAATGACCATCCTAAGCAAGCCTGTATTGATACTAAAATTGGCAGTAACAGTTTTGTTGTTTGCAGTATTGGGTAGCAGTTGTAAATCAACCAAAAAAATACAAGCTGCTATCAAAAAAAACGACAGTACATCTGTGCACATTACCAGCCAGGCCGAACTGGATTCGCTTGCCATGATACAATCCACCCTGCAGGAAGTAAAATCCAAAATGGTGGATTTTAAAACTTTTTCGGGTAAGTTAAAAGTAGAGTATGAGGATAATAAAGGCAAACAGCCCAATATTACAGCCTATGTACGCATTGTAAAGGATAGTATAATTTGGATATCTGGCTATGCCACTGTTTTTAATATTGAAGCATTTAGAGCACTGATTACAAAAGACAGTGTTTTTGTAATTGATAAAATAAATAAAGAAGTGAGCCTGCGCTCTATCGATTACTTACAAGAAGTATCCGAA
This sequence comes from Bacteroidota bacterium, assembly GCA_039796475.1. Lineage (GTDB taxonomy): Bacteria > Bacteroidota > Bacteroidia > Chitinophagales > Chitinophagaceae > Ferruginibacter. The sequence goes on from JBDKJT010000202.1 coordinate 29,825, forward strand.
ATACCATTTGACTTTACAACGTTGCAGGATTTGCTGGTGGGTAACCCCGTATTTTTTAGCGATAGTGTAGTATCGTATAAAGAAACAGAATCTAAATTATTGCTATCTACCATGGGTAAGTATTTTAAACATTTACTTACCATTTCAAAAACCGACCGCTATATTACCCACAGCAAGCTGGATGATGTAGACTTTAACCGAAACCGAACAGCTGATATTACCTACGGAGAGTACGAAAATACAAACGGACTCAATTTTTCAACCTACCGGGAGGTAACCGTGTCAGAAAAAAATAAGCTGGATATACAACTCAAATACAAGCAATACGAGTTTAACAAACAATTACAGGTGAGTTTTAATATACCACCCAATTTTAAACGACGGTAATAGCTATTTTTATACCGGGGCATTGGGCAAACCTGCCTTAATGCAAGCCCCGGGCAAATGTTTTTTTAACACCCCAACAAATTTGTTACATGATAAGGATTCTTTTTTTTGTTGCCCTGTTTTTTATTGGTATTACCTCCATGCAGGCACAGCAGCCGGCACCCAGTAAAGAGCAGCAAGAGCTGGAGCGCCAGCGCCAGCAATTAAAAAAAGAACTTGCCGAAGTACAGGACCTGCTGAATAAAAACAAAAAAACAACCAGCGAAAACCTGAGTACACTTGCTAATATTAATCGTAAGCTTAACATACAGGAAAATGTAGTGCAAAATATCAACAGGGAAATAAACCTGATGGATAATAATATCTATAAATCTCAACGGGATGTAAACAAGCTGCAGCTATTGTTGGATACCCTTAAACAAGAGTATGCAAAAAGCATGTTGTATGCTTATAAAAACAGGAGTAACTCCGATTTTTTAAATTTTATTTTTTCTTCCTCTAGTTTTAATGATGCCATTAAGCGAATTACCTATTTAAAAAGCTATAGAAACTATCGGGAAATGCAGGGCGAAAATATACTGCGTACACAGGCTTTGCTAAAGGGGCGTATATCAGACCTCAGCTCTACCAAACAAAAGAAGAACGAAGTACTGCAGGTGCAAAATAAAGAAGCAGATGCCCTGGAAAAACAGCAGCAGGAAAAAGCACAATTAGTAGCCAAACTAAAAGCACAGGGTAAGGAGCTAAATAACCAGATTGCTGCAAAAAATAAACAGATGCAAAAGGTAAATGCAGCAATTACAGCTGCCATTAACCGGGCAATAAAAGAGGCTAAAGAAGCGGCTGCCGCCAAAGCAAGGGAAGAGAAAAAAAGAAAAGATGCCGAAACAGCAGGATCCAAAAATACGGGCAGTAACAGTAATACTACCGCCAAAGCCGAAAAGAAAAAAACAGAAGCTGCGCCAGCGGTAAAGCAAACAAGTGTGCTGTTGGCTACCGAGGCAGATGTTACTTTAAATACCAGCTTTGTAAAAAACAGGGGCAACCTGCCTTGGCCTGTAAGCAGTGGCTACCTGCTGCTGCATTTTGGACAAAATAAGTTAGAAAGCGGTGTAACAATTAATTCGCAGGGTATTTCTATTGGCTGCGATGTAGGCTCACCCGTTAAAGCAATATTTGAAGGAGAAGTGATGCTGGTAAATGGGTATGATGATGTGCAGATGGTAGTAATAAAACATGGTAAATATTTTACGGGCTACAGTAATATTACCGGCGTATCGGTATCAAAAGGGCAAGTGGTAAAGGTGGGCCAGGTAATTGGCCGCTCTGCCGCTAATTTGGATGGCATAGGTGCGGTAGACTTGCAAATAAGTAACGAACACAGTGACGAAAACCCCGAAGCCTGGCTAAAGCGGCGCTGAGGCGTAAATAAGTTTTTGGTACAGTAACTCGTATTGGGGTACAATATTATCAATGTCAAATTTCTTTGCCTGTACCAATGCATTGGCTTTAAAACGATCGAGTGTTTCCTGGTCTTTTAATATTTTGATGGCATTGGCACACATATCTGCCACATCACCTACATTACTCATATAGCCAGAAAAGCCATCAATATTAATTTCTGGTAAGCCACCAGCATTGGTAGATATTACGGGCACTTCTGCAGCCATGGCCTCCAGTGCTGCCAAACCAAAACTTTCATATTCGCTGGTAAGTAAAAATAGATCAGCCAGTGGCAAAATATCTTCCATTTGCTCTTGCTTGCCTAAAAATCTAATATTGCTGATGCTTACACAATCCCGGCAGATAGATTCGGCATAAGGCCGCTCGGGGCCATCACCCAGCAATAATAATTTAGCTGGTATTTGCTCATTGATTAGTAAAAAAGTATTGATTACATCTTCCACTCTTTTTACTTTTCTAAAGTTGGAGGCATGTACAATAATTTTTTCGCCATTGGGTGCAATTAGTTTTTTAAAAGCATCCACGGGTTTTTTATTAAAGCGCTTTACATCTACAAAATTGTAAATCACTTCAATGTCATTTTTAATATCAAAATTTTTATAAGTCTCGTCTTTTAGGTTTTGGGATACGGCTGTTAAAATATCGCTTTCGTTCATCGAAAAAGTTACCACGGGTTTGTACGTTTTATCCCGGCCTACCAGGGTAATATCTGTACCATGCAGGGTGGTGATAACGGGTATGTACTTGCCTTCTTTAGCCAGTATCTGTTTGGCCATATAAGCAGCGGCGGCATGTGGTATGGCATAGTGCACATGCAAAAGCTCTATGTTATTATTGGTAATTACATCAACCATTGTACTGGCCAATGCAGTTTCGTAAGGCGGAAAATCAAATAGGGGATAGGTTGGTACCCTTACCTCGTGATAAAAAATATTGGCATGAAAACCCGCCAGCCTAACAGGTTGCTGGTAAGTGATAAAGTGGATGTTGTGTCCTTTATCTGCAAGTGCCTTGCCTAACTCTGTAGCAAGCACGCCGCTACCACCAAATGTGGGGTAGCAAACAATGGCAATATTCATACAAGCTTTTGTTTAAATGTAGCACT
>JBDKJT010000203.1:0-46600 GCA_039796475.1 Bacteroidota bacterium
ACTTTCTTTTACACCCATCCCCGTTAAAAAATCTTTTACTTCAAACAGCATTTGCTGAGGTCCGCAAATAAAAAAATCGTGTATTTGCTGGTAGGGCAGCAGTTGGCCAAGTGCAATTAATTTGGCGGTATTTATACGGCCGTGGCTAATGGGTGTGTCGGTATGCTCCCGGCTAAAAATATGTATCAGTTGAAAACGCTGCAGGTATTTATTTTTAAGTGCTTCCAACTCTTCAAAAAAAATAACAGCGCTACGGGTTTTATTACCATACACCAAGGTAAACCGGCTATTGGGTTCGGTAGCAAGGGTTTGTTTAATGATAGAAATAACCGGTGTAATGCCACTGCCTGCAGCAAATGCGGCATAGTGTTTTTGTTGTTGTTGGCAGAGTGTTGTGTTAAACTTGCCCACGGGGCTCATAACATCCAGCATATCGCCCTGCTGCAATTTCTCGTTGGCAAAATGGCTAAATTTTCCTCCGGGTACTTTTTTTATGGCTACCCTTAACTCGTTTTGATATGGGGCGCTGCAAATAGAATAGCTTCTTCTTATTTCTTGTCCATCCAACTGTTTTTTGATGGTAATATTTTGCCCTTGCGTAAATGTAAAAGCTGCTTGTAAGTTAGCAGGTACATCCAATAATACGGATACGCAATCTGCAGTTTCTCTCCTTATTTCTTTTACTACCAGCGAATGAAAATGAGCAGCCATAATTAATTAACTAAGCCATTTAATAAATGAAGCACCATATCATCTTCCAGCACCTGTGGTGGAATGTTTTTTTTGTTGCGTTGCCAAAACTCAAGCCCTCTTACGGCAGATAATATGGTGAGTACAGCTACATAGGGGTTGATAGCTTTTATTTCTTTGTTTGCAATACCAGCTTCCACCAGGCTCACAAGGCTTTTTTCGTAAGTGCGGCGGATGGTTAAAAAATCAGCCAGGTAAGGCTCAGGTAAATGTTTCCAATCGTGGTTGGCCACAAATACTTCATCAAAATTTTCCATCATTTTTTTTATGTGAAAACGGATGATGGCGCCAATTTTTTCTGTAACCGTTCCGGGGCTGTTTTTAATAATATCTGTTTGCTCAATAAACTCGTTGCCAATTTTAAAACATATCTCACGCAATAATTCGCTTTTGGCACCTATATGATTATATAAGCTTGGCGCCTCTACACCTACAAGGTCTGCAAGCTCTCTCATGGAGGCAGCCGTATAACTTTTTGTTTTAAAAAGTGCTGCTGCTTTTTGTAAGATTACTTCCTTTTTAGTGGTGTTTTTTTCAGTTTGAATTTTAGCCATTAGCTACATCGCTTTTTTACAAAACTAACGCTTATTAGTTTTTGGTGTAAGGTTAAAGGTGAAAATTTTAGCATTTTCCTGATTGGCATCTTTCTTCAAAAGGATAGATTTTCAACATATTAATGTGTATTTTTGCCGCCTAAAAAAATCATCATGCAACTTCAACCGGTAGATAAAGTTGAAAATATAAATCCTGAAGATTTTAAAAGTAAGTACTATAATTTAAAAAAGCCCTTGGTAATTACCGGGATGGCTAAAAACTGGCCTGCGTATAAAAAGTGGAATTGGGATTATTTTATTGATGTGGTTGGCCAAAAAGAAGTAGGCGTTTACAACAATATTAAAAGCGATGCCTATACACCCATCAACACCGCTGATGCTTATATGAAATTTGGCGACTATTTAAAGCAGGTAAAAGAGGGGCCGCTGGAGTTAAGAATTTTTTTGTTTAATATATTTCAGCATGCACCCCAATTGGTAGATGATTTTACCTGGCCAGATACGTTTATGAAAGGCTTTGTAAAAAAGTATCCAATGCTTTTTGTGGGTGGTGAGGGTTCGGTTACACACATGCATTTTGATATTGATATGAGCCATATACTGCACACACAGTTTATGGGACGCAAAAAAGTATTACTATTTCCTTTTGAGGAGCAGCATAAACTATACAGAAAACCCTGGGAAGTGCTGAGTATGGCAAATTTTGCCAGTTACGATAAAGCATTTGACTACCAAAGTTTTCCGGCTGTAAAACTAGCCAAGGGGTATGAGGTGATATTAGAGCATGGAGATACATTGTTTATGCCTGCAGGCTACTGGCATCATATGGAGTATATTGATAGTGGCTTTGCCATGAGTTTAAGAGCCATGCAAAATACCTTGGGTGGTAAGTTTAATGGTGTTTGGAACCTTTTTGGCATGCGTGGCATTGATACATTAATGAAAAAAACAGCCCCTAAGTGGTGGTATAACAGAAAGAAAGAAAAACTGTATCAACTGGCTGATATAGAATTGCAGAAAAGATAAACACTGTCAGAAAAAAAAATATGTTTATCAAATAAATATTTTATATTTGAGTCTCTAACAGCCCCCTTGTTAGCTTCCTAATATTGATGAAAACCCTCAGTCTGTCATCCAATTTTCTTTTGATAAATCCGTCAATTTTTTTCATTTAATTGATTATGTTGATTTTTATATAAATCCCAAATTTTTTTCTTGTGGTTTCAGAGGTAAGCAAGGCCGGAGATTTTTATCTCTGGCCATTTTTTTTGCTTTATCTGTACATTTTGCCGGCTTAACGGCACAATTTTGATACTGTGCGCCGGAGTAGTTTACTTTGCCAAATGCCTTTTTTAAAAAACCCGGCCATATTGAGTTACGTTATTGCTATGGTAGTTTTCTTTAGCATACCATTGGTATTTGCTTACGGCCAGGCCAATTATAGTTATATCAGTAACCTTGTTTTTTCGCCGGCATATTGGTTGTTTATTGGATATTACCTGGTGCTTTTTTTATTGCTATCTGCATTAATCATTCCTGCATTATTAATGCCCGGCAGGTACATCTATTTTGTTGCAACAACAATAGCGTTGGTAGTACTTACCATTTACGTAAAACCTTTTGATAGGTTAGTGCATAGGTCGCCTGTTGCAGGTAATGAGAGGCCGCCATTTAGCAATACCAACGGGCCAGCAAACAACAATAGATTTAGCAACCCGCCGCCGGCAGACAGGCGCCTGCCACCACCGGCTTTTAATACCCCTCCGCCTAACAAACTATCGCCCTTATTTGATATAGTAAGCGTTTTTTTATTGCTATTACTGTTTTTGATGGTATTGGCTATTGAGTTGCAAAAAAAATGGCGGGCTACAGAGCAAAAAGTATTACAGGCCGAGGCGGATAAAGTAAATGCAGAACTTTCGTTTTTAAAAGCACAAATCAACCCTCATTTTTTATTTAATACGCTCAATAATATTTACTCATTGGCCATAACGCAAAATGACTATACCGCCGAAGCGGTGATGAAACTGTCTAATATCATGCGCTATGTAACCGATGAGGTAAACGAAACGCTGGTGCCATTGCAAAGCGAAGCCGATTGCATTAATAATTACATTAGCCTGCAGCAATTAAGGCTGGGTGAAAATGTAACTGTAAACTTTACCATCAATGGGTTGGTACAACAAAAACAGATACCTCCGTTAATTATGATGACCTTTGTTGAAAACGCTTTTAAACATGGCGTAAGTAATCATGAGCCATCATTAATTACTATAAAAATAAATGCACAGGCAAACTATATTCATTTTTTTGTACAAAACAAATTGCAACCCCGTCAAAGAATAATGGAGCGTACAGGAATTGGTATAGAAAACACCCGTAAACGATTACAGGCCCTGTATCCTGATAAACATTTGTTGGAAATTACCGAAGCTGCTGCTGCATACACCGTTCAGTTAATTTTGTATCATTAATACAATTGCAAATGGCTATTAAATGTATTGCTATAGACGATGAACTGCCGGCACTGGAGCTGTTAAAAAACTATGCAGCCCGCTTGCCCGATTTGCAACTGCAGCAAGTGTTTAATGATGCCATATCTGCAGGCGAATATTTACGCCATACCCACACCGATTTGATGTTTGTAGACATTAACATGCCTGATATAAACGGCATAGACCTGGTAAGCTCTTTACAACAAAAACCACTGGTAATTTTTACAACTGCCTATAAAAAATTTGCTTACAACGGGTTTGAGCTGGATGCGGTGGATTACCTGCTTAAGCCGATTGATTTTGACAGGTTTAAAAAAGGTGTAAATAAAGCCATTGAAATATTGCAGCATAAATCTGTAGCAAAAAATGGGGAGGAAGATGTGTTATTTGTAAGATCAGAATATAAAATGGTTAAAATATTACTGGATGAAGTAGAGCTGATAGAAGGCCTGGAAGATTATATTAAAATAAATATAGAAGGCACAAAACCCATACTAACGTTAATGACTATGAAGGCAATATTAGAAAAACTACCACCTGCTAAATTTTTACGGGTACACCGCAGTTATATTGTTTGCCTTACCAAAATAGTATCTGTAATGAACAAAAAACTTTTATTACAATCTGGTAAAATAATACCCGTTAGCGATACCTATATTACCCAGTTACAAAGCTGGATAAAGAAATAACCACCCCATAGATTGTTTTAAGATTTCTTTAAGATAAAGCGCAGGGATAAACCATAACTTGCCGATATCACCTATTTAGTAAATACAGGCGCCAGCCAACTTATGTAACAAAATTTTACGCTCCTTTTTTGGGATTACCAAACGATTGCATGGGATTTTTATTCATTTAAAAATTTAACCATGAGCAGTTTTTTAAAGAGAGCGTACCTGTTTTTTTTGTTGATGAGCAGTGTATGCTTTGGTAACGCACAGCAGCATACTTATTACAAATGGTCAGCATCGGTTGGCGGCGGCTTGCTGGTATACCAGGGCGATCTTGCCCCCTCTGCATTTGGCTCTTACAAAACGCTTAAACCCGCCCTTTCGGTTTCGGTTAGCCGTATTCTTAATCCCTATTTTTCTGTAAAAGCTATGGTTGTTTTTGGCAGCCTTAAAGGCAACGATTCTTTATATAAGCATCCATCATGGCGCCAACAAAGAAATTTTAATTTTTTTACACCGCTAACAGAATGGTCGGCCTTGTTTGTGTGGAGCCCATATGGTAATAATAGTAACGAATTAAGAAAAAAAATTACCCCGTATTTATTTGCTGGTGCAGGTATAAGTTTTGTTAATATCAGCAGAGATTACAGCCGCTTTGATACAACTTTTTTTAATTTTACTACCAAGCAACAAAGGGGTTTGGCTACCGATATTGCAAAAAAATTGCCTCAAAAACTGCTGGTGCTACCTGTTGGTGCAGGTTTATCTATTTACGTAAGTTCACGGTGGTCGGTTAATTTAGAAACAACTTTCCGTTATACGTTTACTGACTATCTGGATGGGTTTAGCCAGGCTGCTAACCCTGCCCGAAAAGATTTTTACCAAGCCCATACAGCTGGTGTTACTTACAGGTTTGGTAAAAAAGATCCGTACGATTGCCCGGTAATAAAGTTTTAGTAAATGCAGCACTTGGTAGTAATTGCGGATGATGGCCAATACTTATTGTTATTGCATGGCATGGTTTAAAAAGTCTATCATAGGTTTCATCGCCTCAAAAGTGCTGGCCACATTTTTTACCAATGTTTTAGAAACCATATCGGCATCTGTAAATGGCCTGCTTGCTATATAACTCTTCATTTTTAAAAATTCAATTGCAGGGTTATCTTCTGTATATCCTTTAGGCGGCCTGCTTAATACATCAATACCATCTACAGCAGTAAAATATTTTTTAAACGCCTTGCTGCAAATTATTTTATTCCATTCTTCAAAATTATAATCCAACTCTTGCCGTACCCGGGCAAGTACCGCCGGCATGGGTGTATACAGCCCGCCTGCTGCAAAATTTTGCCCCGGCTCACACTGTAAATAATAACCCGGGGTATCACTTTTTTTACCACCCGGATTTATATAGGCACCCATATTGGTTTTGTAGGGGCTCTTATCTTTACTAAACCTTACATCCCTGTTTATTCTAAACAGGCAGTCTTTAGCAATTAAATTTGACGTAGACGCATCAAATTTGGAGGTAGCTTCAATAATGGCAGTTGTTAACCCGGCAAAATCTGCTTTGGCAGCTTCGTAACTTTTGCGGTTGGCATCAAACCATGCTTTGTTGTTATTTTTTTTAAGATTTTTTAAAAAATTAAGTGTAGATGGTTGAAGCATAACATTGTTTTGATAAGGCAATTTAGCAAAAAAGGAACTGCAGTATGTGGCAGTTCCTTTTTTTAATTAGTAGTTTAATGTATGGTGAGCATAGTTTATTTTACATGGCTCCAGTTTTCCCCGCTTTTAATTCTAAACAGCGTCATTTCGCTTACTTTGTATTTGGCAGCCATTTGCTTGTAGGTAAGTTTTCTTTTGGGGTTATTAATGGCATCCTTAATGGCTTTTACTTTAGTGGCAGTTAATTTAAGGCCTACCGTTTTATTGGCTTGTAATTTTTTATAAGCAATTTTTTGTGGGCTGTTTTGCTGATGATCACTCATTTCCTGCAAAGTGGCCCATTGCAAATTGGTGTGATTGTTATCTTCTTTTTTATGATTTAAGTGGATTACATATTTGTATTTAGGTGATTTTTTTTTGCAAAACAATTTGGCAATTTCCCTGTGCAGGTAGATGGTGCCGTTACCACCTTCCAGGTGAAGGTTAAGGGTGCGGTAGCCAGAAGTTAAAGAGCCTTTTAGCACTTTGCCATCTTCATACAGGTCTTTAGTGTAGCTGGCTGCTTTACCCAAAGATGAAACGGCGTATTTTCTACGGTTATTAGTATGGCCACTAATTTTTAGTTGTTTCCATGTTTCGCCTGCTACTTTGCTGATCATAAAAAATAATTTAAGTGAGAAGTAAAATGGTTAATGACAAGCCTGTTTTTAAATTATTTGGTAGGCTGATTGTGCAACTACTATAAATATAAAAAATAATTTTTGCTAAGCCGGTAATAATTTTATGAAATCTTCTTCGCTGATAATTTTTACAGAGGGTATTTTTTTAGCTTTCTCCAGTTTGCTGCCGGCATCTTCCCCTACCACCAGGTAATTTAATTTACTACTAACGCCACTTAGCAGCTTGCCTCCATTTTTTTCTACCATCGCCTCTGCGTCACTTCTTTTTAATTTATTGAGTGTGCCTGTAAATAAAAATGTTTGGCCCTGCAAACTGTCGTTTTCGGCTACCTGCTTTTTTTGATTTACCAATGATACACCAAGTTGCTCTAGCTGTTGCAGCATATGTATGTTTTCATCGTCGTTAAAAAACCGGTAAATACTATTAGCCACTTTAACACCTATGTCTTCCATTTGTTGTAATTGCTCCTCGGTATATTGCCTGTAGTCCAGCAGGTGTTCTACCCGGTTAGCCATTGTTTTAGCGGTGGTTTCGCCTACATAACGTATACCCAGGGCATATATTAATCGGTGCAGCGGTTGTGTTTTAGAGCTGGCAATGGCCGCCGAAAGGTTGTCTATTGATTTTTTGCCAAACCCTTCCATTTTACCAATGGTATTAAAATCAAGTGTATAAATGCCGGGTACGTCTTTTAAAAGCCCTTCTGCATAAAATTTGCGTACGTTGGCATCGCCAAAACTTTTAATGTCCATCGCATCTTTACTTACAAAATGGATAATACGTTCTACCACCTGCGCTTCGCAATTAATATTGATGCATCGCCATACGGCTTCTTCCTGTGGTTTAAAAAGTGGATGCTGGCAAACGGGGCAGTTTACCGGAAATACAATGGTTGCCTCTTGCCCCTTTCTTAACTCAGTAAATGATTTTACAATTTGTGGTATTACATCTCCGCTGCGTTCAATCAATATGGTATCGCACAGTAATAAATTTTTTTCTTTAATATACTCTTCGTTGTGGATGGATATACTGGATACCGTTACACCGCCTACCTGTACGGGTTCTATCTTGGCTACAGGGGTGATAGCCCCTGTTCTGCCCACCTGAAACTCTACACTTACCAGCCGGCTGGTAGCTTGCCTAGCTTTAAATTTATAGGCAATGGCCCAGCGGGGGTGATGGCTTGTCATACCTAGCTGCTCTTGTAAGGCCAGGTCGTTAACTTTTATTACCATGCCATCAATTTCGTAGGGCAGGTTATCACGGTTTTGTTCAAACTCATTTACATATTCAATAATTCCGGCAATTCCTTTTACCACTTTCATTTCGTTTTGCGGGCTGCGAAAGCCAAGCTGCCAAAGCATTTGCAGCATACCGCTATGCGTAGTGGGTACAGGCAGGCCGTTGCCTGCAGCAGGGTTGGTTAAAGTATAGCTTACATGGTATAAAAATGCCTCCAGGTTTCTTTTACCAACTTCAGCAGTATCTTTTATACGCAGGCTGCCAGCAGCGGCATTGCGGGGGTTGGCAAGGGGCGGTACCCCCTCTTCCATTAATTTTTGATTATAGTTTTTAAAATTATTTTTATTGATAAGCACTTCACCCCTTATTTCTATCTGCTCAATACCATATTGACTAAATTTTGCTGAAAGCGGCACCGATTTTATCTGGCGGGTATTAATGGTAATTTCGTCGCCTGTTACCCCATCTCCCCGGGTGGCGGCACGTGCCAGCAAATCGTTTTCATAAATCAAAGAAATACTGGCGCCATCAAATTTTGGCTCTACACAATACTCCACTTCTGTTAGCAGGGATAACTCCCTTGCCTTACGGTCCCAGTCAAGCAAATCAGCTGCGTTGTAGCTGTTTTCGAGCGATAGCATGGGCACCAGGTGAGCTACTTTGGGAAAATCTTTTACAAGCCCGGCACCCACCCGCTGCGTGGGCGAATCTTGGGTTACCAATAAAGGGTTTTCTTTTTCTGCCAGTAGCAGCAGTTGGTATATCTGGTCGTATTCATAATCACTTATCAGCGGATCGTTTTGTACATAATACCGGTACTCATGAAAGCGCAAAACATTTCGCAACGATTCTATATCAACTGCATTTAGTACGTTGCCTTGTTGTTGTTTTTTTGCTATAGCCATCCATTGCAGGGTAAGCTGTTGCAATTGGCCTGTTTGTAAAGAATTGTACATGATCTATATGCTAATAATTAAAGGTAAAAATTATGAAACCAGCAATTATAGTATTTTTAAAAAAACTACCGCTATGTATTTTCTAAAACAGTGTATAAGCGTATTACAAATATTAGTGCTGCTGCTAATGATATCTTCTTGCAAATTCAGGCAAAAGATAAGTATGGTACTGCACAACGGTGTAATATATACTGCAGATAAAAACTTTGCAATACAGGAGGCGGTAGCTATAAACGATGGAAAAATTGTGGCAACCGGTACCTCTGCAGAAATACTGCGTAGGTTTGAGGCTGATAGTAGTATCAATTTACAGGGTAAGCCTGTATTTCCTGGGTTTATTGATGCACATTGCCATTTTACCGGTTATGCCACCGATTTATGGAAATGTGATATTACGGGCACAACATCTTTTGATGAGATATTGACAAAACTAAAGCAATATGCTGCTACCAACCATACCGCATGGATATATGGCCGTGGGTGGGATCAAAATGATTGGCAGGTAAAAGAATTTCCGGACAAAAAAATACTCGACAGCCTTTATCCGCAGCAACCCGTTTTTTTAAAGCGGGTGGATGGCCACGCTGCATTGGTAAACCAGCGGGCGCTGGATATAACAGGTATTACCATTAACAGTAAAATTGCTGGCGGTACTATTGAAGTAAAAAACGGAAAGCTTACCGGCATTTTAGTAGACAATGCCATGGATTTGGTAGAAGCAAAAATTCCACCAATAGCAGATTCGTTGGCGCAGCAATACTATTTGCAGGCACAGCAAACTTGTTTTGCGTATGGCCTTACGGGTGTACACGATTGTGGAGTAAGCGAACATACTTTAGCAATGGTGGAAGAAGCACAAAAGGCTGGCAGGCTTAAAATGAAAATTTTTGCTTTGTTAACAGACAGTGCCCATTACTATCAAAAATGGATTGCTAATGGAGTATATAAAACACCGCTATTACACGTTGGAGGCTTTAAAGTATATGCAGATGGCGCCCTTGGCTCCAGGGGAGCCTGCTTATTGCAACCCTATACCGATAAGCCGGACTGGAGTGGATTTTTACTCAGCAATACAGCGCATTTTAAGCAGTTGGCACAGGCGCTGGCAGCATCAAACCTGCAAATGTGCACCCATGCAATTGGCGATAGCGGTAACCGCCAAATACTTTCTGTATATAAAGAGGTACTAAAAACTGGTAACAACAGGCGCTGGCGCATAGAGCATGCACAAGTAGTTAACCAAAATGATATTGATTTTTTTGGCCAATACAACATCATCCCCAGCGTACAACCTACCCATGCCACCAGCGATATGTATTGGGCGGTTAACCGGTTGGGTGCACAACGTATACAAGGGGCATATGCTTATCAAAGCCTGTTGCAGCAAAATGGCTGGCTTCCTTTAGGTACTGATTTTCCGGTAGAAGATATTAACCCATTTAAAACCTTTTATGCAGCAGTACAACGCAAAGATGCCAAAGGATACCCGGCAACCGGTTTTCAGCCTCAGCAAGCACTTACCCGTAAACAAGCGCTGCTGGGGATGACGCTTTGGGCTGCTAAAGCTGCCTTTGAAGAAAATGAAAAGGGCAGTATAGAAGCCGGCAAAGCCGCCGATTTTATTATACTGGATACCGATTTGATGTTGGCGCCAGCCAATCAACTCCTGCAAACAAAAGTATTGGCCACTTTTGTAAATGGCCAAAAGCTGTACAGCTATTAAGCAGTGTAATTTTGGTTAATTTGTTTCAATGTGTTAATTTTACACATTAAACGTGTTGCCAAATGAAAAAAGTACTGCTTTTTGTAGCTGTTTCTATGCTTTGTGTGATAGCAAAAGCTCAATTACTTACCTGGTCTCCGCAATTTCCTGCAGATAATTCTACCATTACCATTACCGTGGATGCCACAAAAGGCAACCAGGGGCTAAAAGATTTTGCTGGTCCTGTATACATGCACTTAGGTGTTATTACCAATTTAAGCGCCACGCCTACATCCTGGCGCTATGTGCCTACCGAGTGGGGTACTACCACCGCCCCTGCTGCAACAGCCGCTGGTGTAAACCGGTGGACCTTTGTATTAAATAATCCAAGGGCCTATTTTAACAGTTCTGCCGGCGGTGTGCCTCCCGGCGAAACCATTTTAAAAGTAGCCATCTTGTTTAGAAGCGCCGATGGTAGTAAAGTGCAAAAAAATACAGATGGCAGCGATATGTATGTGCCCATTTATACAAGCGGCAGTAGCCAAATTATTTTTACCCAGCCGGCATTGGTGCCAAATTATAGTTTAACCAACGAGGCGGTAAGCCTTTCGGTGGGCCAAAACCTGGCATTAACGGCGGTGGCTTCCACAGCCGCTGGCACCCTTAATTTATACCACAACGGGGTAAAAATTGCAGGGCCTGTAACGGGCAATAATACCATTACCGGCAGTGCTGCCATTACGGCAACCGGCAACCAGCAGATGATAGCAGAGCTAATAAGCGCCGGCAATCCACAATACGATACACTTAACTACTATATAGCACCTTCCAATACTATTTTAGCCTTACCAGCTGGCGTACAGGAGGGTATTAATTATGGCCCCGGCTGCGATTCGGTAACCTTGGTACTATATGCACCCAATAAGCAAAATGCGGTGGTACTCGGCGATTTTGAGGCTAATAATTGGGCCCCCAAATCAAAATACCAAATGAACAAAACCCCCGATGGTAACTACTATTGGATTACAATAAAAGGCCTTACACCGGGTACCGAATATTCTTTTCAATACCTGGTAGACAACAATATCTACATAGCCGATCCTTATGCAGAAAAATTATTGGATCCATGGAATGACCCATATATACCGGCTGCTACTTATCCTAACTTAAAACCTTATCCGGCAGATCCGAATGTATCAGCCAATAAAAATGGCTATGTTGGTATTTTTCAAACCTGCCCGCCTGCCTATAACTGGAAGGTTACAAAATTTGCCAAACCGGATAAACGCAACCTGGTTATTTACGAGTTGCTGGTAAGAGATTTTGGCGATGCAAAAAATTACCAGATGCTGATAGATACCATCTCGTATTTTAAGCGGTTAGGTATAAATGCTATTGAGCTAATGCCTGTAAACGAATTTAGTGGAAACGAAAGCTGGGGCTACAACCCTACGTTTTATTGTGCACTGGATAAGGCCTACGGCACCAAAGACAAGTTTAAAGAGTTTGTAGATGTGTGCCACCAAAATGGTATTGCAATAATACTGGATGTGGTATTTAATCACCTGGATGCTTACAATACGCCGCAGGGCCGCTTGTATTGGGATGCAGCATTATCCAGGCCGGCTGCTAACAGCCCGTGGTTTAACCAGTCAGCGCCACATCCATACAGTGTTTTTGAAGATTTAAATCATACAACCGCCGCTACACAATACCTGGTAAAAAGATCGCTGGAATATTGGTTAAACGAATATAAAATTGATGGCTACCGCTTTGATCTTGCCAAAGGCTTTACCCAAAAAGTAACCAACGAAACTACAGTAGAAGATTTTGATAATGCCCGGTTTACCAATCTTACCCGTTACTACGGGTATGTTATCCCAAAATATCCCGGCACTTATATGATACTTGAATTTTTGGGGCAGCAACGTCAGGAAGAAACCTTGTATGCAGGCACGGGCTTTATGTTATGGGCCAAATGCACCGATCCTTATAATGAGGCCACCATGGGATATGGTGCACATTCAGATTTTTCAAAAGTTATGTACAACAGCACACAATCTGGCTTTAGCACAGCAGCGGCTATTGGCTATATGGAAAGCCATGATGAAGAAAGATTGATGTACAAAAACCTTCTGTATGGTAACAGTTCTGGAGCATATAATGCCAAAAATCTTGCAACAGCTTTAGAACGAAATGCGGCAGCTGCGGCTGTATTCTTTACTACGCCAGGCCCAAAAATGATTTGGCAATTTGGCGAAAGAGGGTACGATTCTTCTATTAACGCCAATGGAGGAAGATTAAGTAATAAACCACCCATGTGGCATTACATGGCAGACCCCAACCGGGCCAAATTATACGATGCCTACAGCAAACTCATTAACCTGCGCCTGTCGTTTCCATCCTTGTTTACCAGTACCAGCTTTAGTTACGATTTTTATGACAACGCCGGCTTGTTTAAGCGCTTACAATTAACAGATGTTACCACAACGGGGTTAAAAATTAATGTAGTTGCCAACCTGGATGTGGTGCCCCAAACCCGTACGGTAACTTTTCAAAACACGGGCAACTGGTATAATTATATCAGTAACGGTACCGGTAGTGGCTTAAATGGTATTGCAGGCAGTACAGTTAGTGTAAGCAATACCTCACAAAGTATTACATTGCAACCCGGCGAATATCATGTGTATTTTTATCAGCCAGCCAATGTATTTGTTTTTAATGGCAGTGGTAATTGGAATGATGCATCCAACTGGACATTTGGCCAGCTGCCGCCAGCATCTTTGCCTTTGGGTGCAGAAATATTTATTAGCCCACGCATGGATGGTGAGTGTGTTATTAACAATAACCAGGTAGTTTTGCCGGGCGCTAAAATAACAGTAGCTGCAGGCAAAAAATTAAAAATACCAGCAAATCTTTCTGTACAAAATAACTAACGATATGTTAACTGACAGCCAGTTAAAGCAAGCCAATAGTGTAAAAACACTTCAAAAAATACAGTCAGAGGTAGAAAACATCAATCGTATTGCCCTTTCAGTGGACTGTGTAATTTTTGGATTTGACGAAAGCAAGCTCAAAGTATTGCTTATCCGAAGCGATTTAAAAAAATACCAGGGTAAATGGTCGTTGCTGGGAGATTTGGTTTTTCCGGCAGAAGACCTGGACGCAGCGGCTTACCGAATTTTAAAACAACGAACCGGGTTGAGTGATGTGTTTTTAGAGCAGGTGCACACATTTGGCCGTGTACAACGGCATCCGGCCGGCAGGGTGGTTACCGTAGCATATTATTCCCTCATAAATGTGCAACACCATAAATTAAATATACTAGACAACGAGTTGCATTGGCATGATGTAAAAAATGTAACCGACCTGGCATTTGATCACCAGGAAATATTTGATACCTGCATCCGCCAATTGCAAAAAAGAGTGCAGGAGCATCCGCTTGGATTTAACCTGCTGCCCAAAAAGTTTTCGTTAAGAGAACTGCAAAACTTGTACGAGGCTATCCTGGATATAAAGATGGACCGGCGCAACTTTCGAAAAAAATTCTTTGCGATGGACTTTTTAGTAGACCTGAAAGAAATGGAACAAAATGTACCACACCGGCCGGGTAAATTATATAAGTTCAACTTCGAAAAATACGAGAAAAAGAAAAAAAAGTTGATTGGTATTGATTTTTAGCGAAACATTTTTTGCGCTGTTTGCAGCAAATACAGCGCTTTAAGTGTCTGCTTTGGAAAGCTTTATAAACCGCTGTGTTTATCCAGCTAAATATTACCGGCGAAATTATTTAACAATAATTTTTCAGGATAAAAAAAAGCACTATAATTGTGTAAAATTTACACATTCATAACAACCCACATTTATCAAACAAAAATGGTTGTTATCGAAATACTAACGAGCAATTGCATATGAGAAAAAGAAACGCTGCCATAGCTTTCCTTCTTTTTATTGTACATCCATGCTTTAGGGTATTTCGCAGCCATTAAAAATGTATGCAAATGAAAAAGAGCATGAACAAAATTTTATCTCGGCTCCCGGCAACGATTGCGTTTACGATTGCATTTACACTTTGTTCTTTTGGAGTGTTTGCGCAAACAGTTGCCACCGGCAAAGTAACCGACACTAAAACCGGCAAAGGCCTGTCTGGTGTAACTGTTACTGCAAAGGGCACCCGAATATCTACCCAAACTGCGGCAGATGGATCTTACAAAATTAATGTACCTGCAGGTGGCAGCACATTGGTGTTTTCATCCATTGGCTATACCAGCCAGGAGTTGCCAGCCAATGCAGCTGTTACAGTAAGTATGGCCGAAAGCGCACAGCAATTAACTGACGTGGTGGTAGTAGCTTATGGTACTAAAAAGAAAACAGACCTTACCGGTGCTGTTACCCAAGTAAATGCCAAAGATTTTCAAAAAGGAAATATCAACTCGCCAGAGCAATTGCTGCAAGGTAAAGTAGCTGGCTTGCAGGTAACACCGGGTGGTGGTAGTGCTGGTAGCGGCAGCCGCATCCGTATAAGGGGTGGATCTTCTTTAAACGCCAGCAACGAGCCACTGATTGTTATTGATGGTGTACCGGTAGAAAGTAATGGCGTTGCCGGTAATGGCAACTTGCTAAATACCATTAACCCCAACGATATTGAGTCGATGAGTGTGTTAAAAGATGCATCTGCTACAGCATTATATGGGTCAAGAGCTAGTAACGGAGTAATAATTGTAACTACCAAAAAAGGTACCCGTGGAAAAGTGAAATTTGCATACAGCAGCATGTTTAACGTAGGCCAGGTTACCAAAACGGTAAACGTATTAAATGGTGATGAAGTAAGGTCGATTATCAATGAAGAAGCTGCCAAAACAGGTAATAATACCTATAAAAATTTGCTGGGTACTGCCAACACCAACTGGCAAAGCCTGATATACCAAGATGCCATGGGATGGGATAATACCCTTAGTGCCAGTGGTGCTATTGGTAATGGTGCACTGCCATTTCGTATTTCTGCAGGATACCTTACACAAGAGGGTATATTGCTTACTGATAAATTTAACAGGGCTACCGCAGCTTTAAACCTGTCTCCCAAATTTTTTGACGACCATCTTTCTGTAAACTTCAACCTTAAATTATCGCAAACAAAAAATCGTTTTGCAGATGGTTGGGCAGTAAGTGCAGCGGCCAATTTCGACCCTACCCAACAGGTACACGATGCTAACAAATACGGTGGTTATTTTGAGTGGTTGCAGTCTGATGGAAAACCCATCGGTACCAATGGCGGCTCATCTCAGCCTAACCCATTATCCCTGTTAAAATTCAGAAATAACCGCTCAGAAGTAAATCGCCTGATTGGTAATATTCAGTTAGATTATAAACTACATTTTTTACCTGATTTACATATACTCGTAAACCTGGGTAAAGATCATACTTTTGGTAAAGGCGATGATTTAAGAGACTCATTATTGGTAACCGTATCTCCTTTTAAAGGCAGGGCTACCCATTATGCACAGTATAAAGACAATAGCATAATCGAAACCTCTTTGTTTTATCAAAAAGACCTAAAATCGATTAACACAAAACTGGATGTACTGGCAGGCCATACCTACCAGGATTTTTATACCAATGTATATAACTACGCAGATTATACATTGAACGGTACAGAGATACCCGGCACAAGGCCAAACTTTGTAACCGATAAACCACAAAACAGGCTTGAGTCTTACTTGGGTCGTGTTAACCTTGCTGTTGCTAATAAATACTTGCTTACAGCTTCAATCCGCCGGGATGCCAGCTCAAAATTTGCTGAGCAAAACAGGGTAGGTTATTTTCCTGCTTTTGCCGCTGCCTGGAAGTTGAGAGAAGAGTTTTTCCCAACCAGCAATGCAGTAAGCGAATTTAAATTAAGGTTTGGCTGGGGTATTACAGGCCAGCAAGATGGTATTGGCTTGTATAGCTACCTGCCTGTTTACTCACAAAGCAATGTGGCTGCACAATACCAGTTTGGCAATGCCTTTTACAACTTTTTGCGCCCGGGCGCTTACGATCCGGATTTGAAATGGGAAACCACTACCACCGAAAATATAGGGTTAGACTTTGGCTTTTTGGGTAACCGCATTACTGGTTCGGTAGAAGTATATCGTAAAAAAACCAAAGACCTGTTGAGTGTAGTGCCTGTAGCTGCCGGCGGTAACTTTGATATACAAATTTTAACCAACGTTGGTAATGTAGAAAATAAAGGCGTTGAGTTTACCTTAAACACCATTCCTGTTAAAACAAATAAGTTTATGTGGGAGTTTGGTTTTAATGTTACTTATAACAACAGCCGCATCACCAACCTGCTAAAACAACAAGATCCTAACTTTAAAGGAATTGAAACAAGTGGCATTTCTGGTGGTACCGGTAACAATATCGGCCGTCATGTAGTAGGCAATGCACCTTATACCTTTTTTGTTTACAAACAAGTATACGACCAGGCAACTGGTAAGCCCATCGAAGGCTTGTACGAAGACCTTAACCGGGATGGTATCATCAACGAAAGCGACAGGTATTTGTACAAAAAACCTGCTCCAGATATGCTCTTTGGTATCAACACACAATTTACTTATGGCAAGCTTACCCTGGGCCTGGCTGCACACGGTACCATTGCCAACTACATGTATAACAACTATTTTTCTAATTCAGGCGTGTTAAGGGCTACACAAAACCCATTAAACTTTATCAGCAATGCATCCCGCAATTACCTGGATACAAGGTTTAACAACAACAGGTACCTGTCTGATTATTATATAGAAAATGCTTCTTTTCTGCGGTTAGATAATATCAACCTTGGTTATAATGTAGGCAGGGTGTTAAATGGCAAAGCTAATTTGCGCCTGGCTGGTAGCGTACAAAATGTATTTGTTATCACTAATTATAAAGGGCTTGATCCGGAAGTTGCCTCTAACGAGCAGGTAGATAACAATATTTACCCCAGGCCAAGAATTTACTCATTGGGCATCAACTTAGACTTTTAATTACCAAACAAAAAAGACATTATGAAAAATAGATTAATAAGATTCTCTGTTTGTGCATTGGTGGTGGCAGTGGTAGCCAGCTCATGTGCCAAAAAGCTGGATCTGTTTCCTCAAAACGATTTAACACCTGAAAAGGCTTATTCTACTGCGGCAGGATACAAAAGCATCCTGGCCAAAATATACGGTACACTGGCTACCTCGGGTAACGTAGGTGCAGCAGGTGCGCCAGATATTAGCGGTGGCCTGGATGAAGGTTCGCAAATTGCGTTTATCCGCATGTTTTTTAACTGTAACGAATTGCCTACAGACGAAGCCGTGGTATCCTGGAACGATCAAACCATTAAAGATTTTCATGGTTTAAAATGGAACTCTGCCGACCCGTTTTTAAAAGGCATTTATGCAAGGCCAATTTATAATGTAACCCTTATAAACGAATACATGAGGGAGTGTACAGATGCAAAACTGGCCGAAAGAGGAATTACAGGTGCCGACGCAGCAGACATTAAAAACTCTGTAGCTGAAGTACGTTTTTTAAGGGCATTTAATTATTGGGTAATGATGGATTTATTTGGTAAATCTACTTTTATTACTGAAGAAGATAAGCCAGGTGCTGTATTACCCAAAGAAGCCAGCCGTGCAGAACTGTTTACCTACATTGAAACAGAATTAAAAGCTATTGAAGGTTCTATGGCACCAGCCAGAACTGCTGAATATGGCCGGGTAGACCAAGGTGCTGCATGGGCATTACTTGCAAGGTTATACCTAAATGCAGAAGTATATACCGGCACTGCAAAAAATAACGAAGCCATTACCTATGCCAATAAGGTAATTACTGCAGGCTATAGCTTACACCCTAGTTATGCTGGCTTATTTATGGCCGATAACAATAAGGCTACCGGCGAATTAATTTATGCTATTAACTGCGATGGTTTAAAAACAACCGGCTATGGCAACACCAGCTTTTTTGTACACTGTGCAGCAGGCGACGACTTTGCAGATTATGGCGTAAGCGGTGGCTGGTATGGTTACAGGGCTACGTCGGCACTGGTAAACCTGTTTGAAGACAGAACCGGCAGCACCGATAAAAGAGCCATGTTTACCACCTCTAAATATGGTACCAGCGATGCTCAACTTGCTTTAACTGATATTGGTGATTTTAACACCGGTCCGCATGTAAAAAAATATGTAAACAAACGCAGTGATGGTGGCGCTGTATCAGATATCACCGGCACGTTTGCCGATATCGATTTTCCTGTTTTTCGCCTTTCAGAAATGTACCTGATTTATGCAGAAGCGGTATTACGTGGAGGTAGCGGAGGCGATAAAGCTACAGCAGTAAACTACATCAATAAAATTAGGGAAAGAGCTTATGGTACTACCAACCGTGGACAAATTAATCAAAGCGATCTTACCCTGCAATTTGTGCTGGATGAAAGAGGAAGAGAATTATTTTGGGAAGGCCACAGAAGAACCGACCTTATCCGGTACGGCCAATTAACCAGCAGCACCTATTTATGGCCATGGAAAGGTGGCGTAGCTTCTGGTACTGCTGTAGATGCCAAATACAATTTGTTTCCAGTGCCGGCATCTAACATGGTGGCAAACCCCAATCTTACACAAAACACAGGCTACTAATATTTCAAAAAAAAGATTGATATGAAAAGCATACTTAAATCAATAATGGCAATCATCCTGCTGGGCACTACTTTGGCAGCTTGCGAAAAGGATGAGCAAAAAGTATTTTTTGAGGGGGGAACAGCACCTGTGCTTACAGCCTCTTCTACCAACGAGCTGCTGTTAAACAAGGCCAACGAAAACAGCACAGCTATCATTTTTTACTGGACAAATCCTAACTACCAGTTTAATACCGGCTTAAGCTCACAAGATGTTACTTATACCTTACAGATAGATACCGCAGGATCTGATTTTAAAAATCCCAATATCCAGGAAATATCTGTTGCCAATGAGTTAAGAAACATTATGACAGTTAAAGACCTCAATACAGCTTTAACAAAACTTGGGCTTACCGAAAACCTGCCTTACAATGTGCAGTTTAGGGTAAAAACATCACTGGGTAGTATTGCTGCAGCACCATTATACTCCAATGTGCTGCCAATAAAAATTACCATTTACCTGGATGTGGCCATTGCCGTACCTGCAACTGGCGAGCTGTATATTACCGGCGATGCAGTGCCCAGCAGCTGGACCAATAACCCACCCATTGCCCAAAAACTTAATAAAATCTCTAATACCGAGTATAATATTACCATGGCTTTTGAGTCGGGTAAATATTATAAGTTTCTTACCAACCTTGGCCAGTGGCAACCACAGTACGGTTTAAAGCCAGGCTCTGGAGGTGATGCTTCAGGTGGAGATCTTGGTTTAAACCCCGGCAATACCAGCGACCCCGATGCCATACCTACACCAGGCGCCAGCGGTACTTATAAGGTTACCCTTAATTTTAAAACCGGTAAGTATAAAGCCGAAAAATTATAACCAACCTAAAAAAATAATCTGATGAAAAATATTTCAAAAATTATCATCGCTGCCCTTGTAACGGTTGGTTTTTTAGCAGCCTGCAGCAAAATAGATAACCTTACTAAGGTAGATGAACTACCCTTGTACAAAGAGGGAAAATCACCCGTACTTACCAGCTCCACCACTACGGTAGCTGCTACGCTGGCCGATACCAGCAATACAGTAATAACATTTAACTGGACTAACCCCGGCTATGCCAACGACTCTGCCACTACCAAATATGTGCTGGAGCTGGATACCACCGGTGGCTCTTTTGGCAATGCCGCATCAAAAACAGTAAGTGGCGCATTGTCTACAGGCCTAACCGGCCGTGAGCTAAACGCTATTTTATTAGGCTATGGCTACCCGGTAGGCATCACCAAGCAATTGGATATTCGGGTGCTTTCTTCTTATGCCAATAACAACGAGCGGTATGCATCTAATACCATTAAAGTAACCGTTACCACCTTTGCCGATCCATCCGTACTGGCTGGCTCCACTACCGAAGTATCACCTACATTGGCTACTTCCGGCAACAAAGCCATCGATTTTACCTGGAGTCGTTCTTTTACTGGCTACCCCGGCGTAGTTACCTATGCCATTGAGTACGATTCTGCTGGCAAAGGTTTTGCAGCACCAATAGCAATTTCGGCAACACCCTATACCCTTACCCTTACCCAGGGCGAAATAAATAGTGCAGCATTGGCAAAGGGCGTAGCAGGCGGTACAACGGGTAAGCTTGATTACAGGGTAAAAGCCACTACCGCTACTGGCGTAGTTGCTTACTCTAGTACCTTTTCGGTATTAATTAACACCTTCTTCCCCATCCGCAGGTATTATATGCCGGGCAGCTACCAGGCAGATGCTGGTTATGGCCCAGATAACTGGACACCAGAAACCGCTCCAGAGCTGATAAGGGATATAAGAACAGGCGCTTTAAACGACCTGTACTACACCTATATTTATTTTCCGGCAGGCACCCAGTTTAAATTAACTGAAGGCCGCTCTTGGTCGGTTAACTATGGTGGCGAAAATGGCTCCCTGGTTCAAAACGGTGCTAACTTTTATATAGAAAACGCAGGCGTTTACCGGGTAGTAATAAACGCTACCACTAAAAAATACGATATCCGCCAAGGCAGGATGGGCTTTGTGGGTGGTGCAGTTGGCAATGGCTGGAACCCCGGTGGCGCATTTCCAAATTACGAGTTAGGGCTATCACAGGCCAATTTGTTTGTAGGCCTCACAGATTTTAGTACAGGCAACGAGTGGAAACTCATTGATAGCGATAACTGGAATAATGGCAGCCTTGATATTGACAATGTAAGAAGCTATGGCTCGGCTACTGCCAATAGCGGCACTATGGATATTAATGCCGGCAATTTTCCTGCAGTATCTGCAGCGGGCAGGTACCGTGTAATTTGGGATGGCCGGGATAGAAATAATATTAAATACGAAATGAGCCCCGCCACCGAAATGAGGGTAGTAGGCGACGGTATACAAGGTGTACCTGCATGGAGCCCAGGCTCATCACCACAAATGACCTACCAGGGAGCAGGTATTTGGACGATTACCGTAGCCTTGCTCGGCGGTAAAGACATTAAGTTTTTAGCTGGCAACGATTGGGGCGCTTTTGACTACGAGGATAATGGCGACGCACCCGGCGGCGGCAGAAAAATTAAATGGGAGGGTGGCTCCAACTTTAAAACACCCGGTGCAGATGGTACTTATACCATTACACTAAACGAAAATGCACAAACGGTAACCATCCAATAATTATCGATTGTAAACTATATCAATAAGGCCGGCACAAGCCGGCCTTATTGATTAAAAACCGTTAAAAAACGGTACTGATAAAAGTAGCGGCGCCTGATATTTGCTATTAATAAAAAAGCTATTTAAGTGATATACAGTATGCAGCACTTACAGTAATATTTAACCAGCAATCCCTCATGTAAACGTATACAGCACCTGTTTTTGCAGGTGCTTTTTGTTTTTTTATAGTTGCCAATGAGGGCTAAAAGAAGCATAAGTAAAATAATTGAACAAATTTTTTACTGATAATCAATTATTTACAAAGGAGCGATAAAAAATACTGCCTTTTTTAATAGGAAATAAAATAAAGGAGGGCTACCTTTGCGGTCCAATTTTTAAAACTGCCTGGGATAGCAGGCATATCACCTAAAAATAAATAACAATGAGTAAACTACATTTCACAACAAAGCATGCGAATGCGGCTACCGTTACTCACAACTGGTATGTGATAGATGGTACTAATCAAACCGTGGGTCGTATGTGCTCTAAAATTGCTGCGGTTTTACGTGGTAAAAATAAAGCATATTATACCCCTCACGTAGATTGCGGAGATTTTGTAATTGTTACAAACTGCGATAAGGTTAAGTTCACCGGTAATAAGATGGAAGAAAAAATTTACGACAACTTTAGTGGTTATCCCGGTGGTCGTAAAGAAGAGATCGCTAAAGATTTACTGCGCCGCAGGCCAGAAGTGATCATCGAAAGAGCTGTAAAGGGCATGTTGCCTAAAAACAGGCTTGGCCGTAAAATGTATAAAAAATTATTTGTGTATGCAGGTGCAGAGCATCCGCATGCTGCACAAAAACCAGCCGAGTTTAAATTTTAATTACAGGTTCTTAAAACTAAATTCTTCATTCCAAATAAATAAAAATGGAAAAACAAAAAAATGCAGTTGGCCGTAGAAAAGAAGCTGTAACCCGTGTTTTTTTAAGCAAGGGCGAAGGTAAAATAACGGTTAACGGAAAAGACTATAAAACTTATTTCCCATTAGTATATCTGCAAAACCAGGTAGAAGCTCCGTTAAAGGCAGCTGAAGCAGTTGATAAATTTGATGTGGTAATCAATGCACAAGGCGGTGGTGTTAAAGGCCAGGCCGAGGCAGCTAAGCTGGGTATTGCCCGTGCGTTGCTGGAAGTAAATGCCGAATTGCGCCCTACTTTAAAAGCTGCTGGTTACCTTAAAAGAGATCCAAGAGCGGTTGAACGTAAAAAACCAGGTCGTAAAAAAGCAAGAAGAAGCTTCCAGTTCAGCAAGCGTTAATGCTGGCGGTTGCATACCGGTTTTTTATTGCAGCATAGTTTAGTTGTTATAATCACCCGGCATCAGTAATCAATTTTTTTAAAAAATTATCAATCAATAAAAAATGGAAAATAACACTTCCCTGCAACAACAACTTTTGGAAGCTGGTGTACACTTTGGTCACCTCAAAAAAAAGTGGAATCCAAAAATGTTACCATACATTTTTGCAGAGAAAAAAGGTATCCACATCATCGATCTTAATAAAACAGTAGAAGGATTACAAGAAACTGCTGCTGCATTAAAATCAATTGCTAAAAGCGGCAAAAAGATCATGTTTGTGGCCACCAAAAAGCAGGCTAAAGAAATTGTGTCTGACTGTGCCAAGCGTGTAAACATGCCTTATGTAACCGAACGTTGGTTAGGTGGTATGCTTACTAACTTTAACACCGTACGTAAAAGCGTAAAGAAAATGCAAAGCATTGATAAAATGCTTAACGACGGCAGCATCGACAATCTTACCAAAAAAGAGCGTTTAACACTGTCTCGTGATAAGGATAAAATGGAAAAAGTGTTGGGCGGTATTGCACAAATTAGCCGTATCCCTGCTGCATTATTCCTGGTGGATATTGGGCACGAGCACATCGCTTTGGCCGAAGCCAAGCGTTTAAACATTACCACTTTTGGTATGGTAGATACCAATTGCGATCCTAATAAAGTAGATTTTGCAATTCCTGCAAATGATGACGCTACCAAATCTATCGCCATCCTTGTAAACTATATCACTGCAGCCATTGCAGAAGGATTGGCAGAACGCCAGGCTGAAAAAGACGACGATGATGCAAGCGGCGATGGTGACGAATCTGCAGAAGCAAAAGCAGCACGCTTTGAGCAAAGAGCTGATGGTGGGGATGATAGAAATAAAAGAGCCCGTGGTGGTGTAACAACTAAACGCAGGGTGCCGGGTCCGGGTGCTGGTGGCAGAAAACCTGCTGGTGGCGCAAGATAATGCTCCAAAAAACTGGGGTTAAATAATTTATTAAACTTCCGGGCTGGTAGTATACTTACCAGCCCGGAAATAAATGATATATAAATGAGTGTAACAATTACTGCAGCAGATATTAATAAGCTGCGTCAAACTACCGGGGCAGGTATGTTAGACTGCCGTAAAGCATTAACAGAAACCAATGGCGATTTTGAAGCCGCAATTGATTGGTTACGCAAACAAGGCCAAAAAGTGGCTGCTAAACGCAGCGACCGGGAAGCCAAAGAAGGTGTGGTAATTGCTAAAACCACTGCTAACAATGCCACTGGTATGATTGTATGTGTAAGTTGCGAAACAGACTTTGTAAGTAAAAATGCAGAGTTTGTGGCATTTGCACAAAGCATTGCCGATGCAGCTGTAGAGGCTAATGTAAAAAGTGTGGATGAATTAAACGAAGTTGAAGTAGGTGGTAGCAAAGTATCTGCATTAATTAACGATAAACTGGCTGCTATAGGCGAAAAAATTTCGATTAAATTTGAGCGCATTGATGCACCATACGTAGCTAGCTATATACACGGTGCATACCGCATGGGTGTTTTAGTAGGCTTAAACAAAGCAGCGGCAGAAGCTGGTAAAGATGTAGCGATGCAAATTGCTGCAATGAATCCTTTGGCAGTTGATGAGTCATCTGTATCGCCAGAAACCATTGCAAGAGAAAAAGAAATTGCAATTGAGCAAATTAAAGCCGAAGGCAAACCTGCTGAAATGGCCGAAAAAATTGCTATTGGCAAAATCAACAAATTTTTAAAAGAAAATACACTGGTAGCCCAGGCTTTTGTAAAAGACAATGGCAAATCAGTAGCAGAATACCTGAAAAGTGTAGATGCTGATTTAAAAGTAATCGAATTTAAAAGAGTAGCCTTAGGGTAAAATTTTTAAACAATAGTACAAAAGCGGGGCTGCAAGGCCTCGCTTTTTACATTATGACCATTTTATATTAGTTAAAAGCAAGGTACTGCCAGCAAGCCATTGTACTGCCGGTTTTGGGCTAAGGCCGGGTTGTTTCCTTCAAAAAAATCAAGTAATTTCGCACACATTTTAACATTTTTATAGCCACAGGCACAAATGCTAAACAAATGATATTTCATGCCAATTAGTGTTTAATAAACAATTAATTGCAATGCCCGGGGCTAAACGGTTAATGTAGTGTAAGTTTGATCCAATGATGTTCCCTCTGTTACTATTGTTGTGATTGAGGTGGGCGAAGCCATAAAGTAAATCATAGTAAGGCAGATTTTGCTTTTATCAGCATGATCTAAAAAATTAAGTGGATACAAAAGCCAGTAATAAAATTTGATAAAGACCTTTGCTATAATGGGCGCAGCAGGATATGTAGCTGTTCAGCATTTAAGGGCAATAAAAAACTGTAGCGCAAATCTGCTGGCCGCTTTTGATCCACATGATTCTGTAGGGGTTTTAGATCAATATTTTCCGCAAGCTGCCTTTTTTACTGAATTTGAACGATTTGAACGACATGTAAATAAACTAAGCAGGATAGGCAACGGCCAACATGTGGAGTACATTAGTATATGCACCCCTAATTATTTACACGACTCACACATAAGATTTAGCCTAAACGCCGGGGCAAATGCAATCTGTGAAAAACCAATGGTGCTAAACACCTGGAACCTTGATGCGTTGGCAGCAGCCGAAGCAAAAACTAACAAAAAAGTATTTAATATTTTACAGTTACGGTTTCACCCGGCAATTATTAAACTTAAAGAACAGGTAAATGCTTTAAAAAGCAATACCAAATTTGAGGTAAACCTTACCTATATAAGCCCCCGGGGTAATTGGTATTTTAATTCGTGGAAAGGCGAGGAAGCAAAATCGGGCGGAATTATAACCAATATTGGAGTGCATTTTTTTGATATGCTCCATCATCTTTTTGGCAGTGTTCAGCAAAACAACCTGCATTACAAAGATCAATACCGGGCAGGAGGGTTTATCGAATTTGAAAAGGCCCGGGTAAGATGGTTTTTATCCGTAAACCCAGCCGATATGCCCCAAAATAGTACCAAAGCAACGTTTAGCAAGTACAGGGCGTTAAAAATAAATGAGCAGGAGATTGATTTTACAGAGGGGTTTGCAGATTTGCATACCAGTGTATATGGCGATATTTTATCCGGTGGAGGTTTTGGTATTGAAGATGCCCGTACGGCTATTAAAATAGTATCGGATTTAAGGGTATCAAATGCCAAAGCAGTGCTGGCAGATTTACACCCTGCCCTACATTCTTACTGTTAATGTTGTATTTTAAACACGATACCGCCATTATTGATGAGGGTGCCAGCATAGGGGCTGGCTGTAGCATTTGGCATTGGACACATATTTCAGCAGGGGCCCATATTGGCACTAATTGCACACTTGGCCAAAATGTATTTGTAGGCAATAAAGTGCGAATAGGCAATAATGTAAAAATTCAAAACCATGTATCTGTTTACGATAATGTGCTGTTGCAGGATGATGTGTTTTGCGGGCCTGGCATGGTTTTTACCAATGTGTACAACCCCCGCAGTGCAATCAGCAGAAAAAACGAGTACAAGGATACGCTGATAAAAAAAGGCGCTACACTTGGTGCCAATTGTACCATTGTGTGTGGCATTACCATTGGCGAGTATGCATTTATAGGGGCAGGCGCTGTGGTAAATAAAGATGTACCCAACTTTGCTTTAATGGTTGGTGTACCCGCCAAACAAATTGGGTGGATGACCATGATGGGTGATAAAATGAACCTGCCTTTAACCGGGCAGGCAAGTTATAAATGCCCCAAAAGCGGCGTACTATATCAGCTAAACCATCAAGAAGTTGTTATAGTAGCTAACAATGGCCAACACAAATAGTAGCAAACAAAGCAAACTTTAAATAATACTTTAAATGATATTTACCCGGATTACACCCATTTTAATTTTCATTAGTTTTTTTTACGCCTGCACACCCACTAAAAAGGTTGTTTATTTAAACGATTTAACAGCAGCAGATTCCACTGCATTGCAGGCAGCAAAAAATGCTTTTGAAGCGCCCATCCAAAAAAACGATCAATTATGGATTACGGTTGGTGGAAGTAACCCACAAGATCTTACTGTATTAAACTCCGGTAGCGGTTTGTTAAGTGCTGTTGGTGGTAATTTGGGCGGCACAGGTAACTCTATCATTGGTTACCTGGTAGAGGCAGACGGCACCATTAAAGTACCCTATGTGGGCAGGATTAAAGCCGAAGGGTTAACCCGGCTGCAGCTAGAAGATACCCTCACCCAATTATTTAAAGAATATACCCAAAACCCGGTGGTAAACGTTCGGTTTTTAAATTATGCGTATACCGTATTGGGCGAAGTAAATAGGCCGGGCAGATTTAACATGACCACCGAAAGGGTTACCGTACTGGAAGCAATTTCTATGGCGGGTGATATTAGTTATTTGGGTAAAGCAGATAATGTGCTTGTAATAAGGGAGCAAAACGGCGAAAGAGTTTTTGCCAAAATAAATCTGCTCTCTAAAGAAATTTTTAGCTCACCCTACTATTATTTAAAAACCAACGATGTGGTATACGTAGAGCCGGTACGGGCCAAATTTATTGCAAGGGCCGGTGTGCCCCAATACCTTAGCCTTGTAGCAGTAGGCTTATCATTGGTACTTACTGTAATTAACCTTACAAAATAGTTTACTAAAAACAAATCAATGTCTACCAACCCTGATTACAATCAGAAAGATGAAGCAATTGATCAAAACGAGCAGTTGCAGCGCCTTTTTTATAGAGTAATACCTTATTGGCCATTATTTCTGCTGGCTATGATACTGGCCATTATATCAGTAAAAATTTACCTTAAACTGCAGGAGCCGGTATACGTTGCAAAAGCAAGGTTGATTGTTAACGACGAAACCCAGCAAAAAAGCGCCAACCTGCAAGAGATAATAAAACTGGATACCCGTAACCTGAGTGCCGAATCTGAAAGAGAAATTGAGGTACTCAAATCCAGAGATTTAATCAAGCAGCTGGTATTGCGGATGCAGTTAAATGTAAACTATACCCTGCAGGGAAGGGTTAGAAAAGTAGATTATTACGATAACTCACCCTTTAAGCTGGAACTGCAAAATCCAGATTCGGTTAAATCAATTATATCTGGCGAGGCCGAGCTAGCGGGTAGCCAGGTAATTTTTCAGGGAGTTAAATACCCGTTAGACAGTTTAGTAACAAGCAGTGTTGGCAATATCATTTGGAGGCTATCTAACCAGCACAAAAAAATTGGGGTAAATAAATTATTAGTAACCATATCGCCTGTTGCAGCTGCGGTTAACCGGGTTAAAGGCGCCCTTTCTATCGAGCCCATATCTAAGCAATCCTCCATTTTGGTGCTTTCTTATAAAGATGCAATCCTATCCAGGGGTACAGAAATATTAAGCAACCTGATTGATTTATACGGCATATCCAATGTAGATTATAAAAGCCGAATTTACGAAAACACCCAACGCTTTTTAGACGACAGGCTTCGCCTTGTGTCGGATGAATTAAGTGGGGTAGAAAAAAATCTTCAAACATACAAAACGGCAGAAGGTATTACTGACCTGAGTACCGAAGGGCAGCTTTACCTGAACCAGTTAAAAAATGCCGATACAAAAATTAGTGAAATTGATATCCAGTTGGATGTTATTAGCCAGATAGAACAATATGTAACCAGGCGCAACAATACAGCCTCTCCCGTTCCGGCAACATTGGGTATTACCGATCCGGTAATGATTGGCTTGTTAAACCAGCTATACCAGGCAGAGTTTGAGCTAGAAAAACTAAAACAGGTATCCGGTGTTAAAAACCCACAGGTACAAGTGTACGAAGAGTTAATCACCAAGCTAAAGCCAAGTATCATCACCAGCTTAAATAATTTAAAACTAAATTATAAAGCCAGCAGGCAAAGCCTGATGTCAGATAATGCCCGGTTAAACACCGCATTAGAGCGTATCCCTCAAAAAGAACGTACCCTGCTGGATATAAGCCGGCAACAAGCAATTAAAAATGCTATCTATACTTTTTTACTTCAAAAAAGAGAAGAGTCGGCCATTGCATCAGCATCTATTGTACCTAACTATCGGGTAATTGAAAGGGCAGAAGGTGCAGGGTTGGTATCATTAAGGCCGATGCAAACCTATATTATTGGTGTTTCGCTAGCCATGCTGGTAGTGATGGCTTATGTGTACATGGTAGAGTTTGCCACTAAAAGATTGCTGTTTAGATCTCAAATAGAAAACGATGTTTCGCTACCCATTTTAGCAGAATTAATTTACCAGCCGCACCTCTCCGGCTCCCCGGTGGTGGTGGGTGCAAAAAACCGTACATTAATAGCCGAGCAGTTTAGAGAGTTAAGAACCAATATTATTTACAACACCGATTTAATTACCAGCAATAAATGTAAAATAATACTTACTACTTCTTCAATACCAAAAGAAGGTAAAAGTTTTGTGGCCATCAATACAGCCATTAGCTTAAGCTTAACAGGCCAAAAAGTAGCGTTGCTGGAGTTTGATTTAAGAAAACCCAAAATAAGTAAGCCCCTTAATATTGTTAGCAGCCCGGGCTTAAGTAATTACTTGGTAGGTAAAGCAACTGAAGAAGAGATTATAAAACCACACGGATCAATCGAAAACTTTTTTGTAATACCATCGGGCTTTATACCACCCAACCCGGCAGAGTTAATCAGCGGTAACAGGTTTGAAGTATTAATTAATTACCTCAAACAAAATTTTGACTATGTGGTAATTGATTCTCCCCCGGTAGCAGCGGTTACCGATGCAAAAATAATAGCAAGCGTGGCAGATATCACCCTGTATATTATCAGGCATAATTATACCCATGGCAATTTTTTAAACCTGATTAGAGATATCAATCAAAAAAAGGCCTTGCCAAATATCAACCTTGTTTTTAACGGTATTGTACACAAGAAAATTTTAGGCTACGGCTATGGCAAAGGCTATGCTTACGGTTATGGCTACGGCTATGGCTACGGCTATGGCTATGGATATACCGATGAGTTACAAAAGCCTGGCTTTTTTCAAAAAATTAAAAACAGGCTAAAGCGTAAGTAAACGCCTGGCTTCTTTAAAAATATTTAAGTAAATAGTAGTATGAACAAAACGAACATTATTGCAGAGATAGGCAATACCCATGAGGGCTCTGTTGGATTAGCCAAGCAGTTTATTAAAGTGGCTGCTGCCTGTGGGGTAGATGCGGTAAAATTTCAAACCCACATGTTTGAAGCCGAGAGCCTGCCCAACGCACCCAACCCAAAGTATTTTACCGACGAAACCCGTAAACAATATTTTGAAAGAACCGCTTTTAATTTTGAGCAATACCAGGTATTAAAACAATATGCCGAACAAGAGTGTGGGGTAGAATTTTTGTCCTCGCCATTTTCTATAGAGGCGGTAGACTTTCTATTAAAACTTGGATTGAAAACATTAAAAATTCCCTCTGGCGAAGTGAGCAATATTCCCATGCTGGAGTATATAGCCAAAAGTGGTTGCAAGGTACTTTTATCAAGCGGCATGAGCTCCTGGGCAGAATTAGATGAAGCGGTAAATATTTTTAAACCCAACAACGAGTTAATCGTTTTGCAATGCACATCAGAATATCCTTGTGCACCAGAAAATGCAGGGATAGGCACCATGCAGCAAATAAAAAGCAGGTATGGTTGCCAGGTGGGTTTTTCAGATCATACATTGGGCATAGGTGTGCCCATTGCAGCAGTGGTAAGTGGGGCTGTAGTGGTTGAAAAACATTTTACACTCTCCAAAATGATGTACGGCAGCGATGCCAAAAATTCTACCGAGCCAGAGGAGTTTAAACAACTGGTGGAAGGTATAAGGGCTGCAGAAAAATCAATTTACTCGGTGGTGGATAAGGATGCCAAAGTAGAAAGCCTGCGTGACATGAAAGTAACTTTTGAAAAATCAATTGTTGCAGCGGAGCACCTGCCTGAAGGAACTATAATACAAGAAAAACATTTGTGCTATAAAAAACCGGGTAATGGAATTCCAGCAAAAAAATACAGGGATATCATTGGAAAAAAAGTGATTCAGCAGGTTGAAAAAAACCAGCTGCTTTCTTTGGAGCACTTTGCATAATTTATAAGATAAGGGTATAAAACTTTTCAGCAAAAATGAATAAAAGAAAGATATGTGTTTTTGTAGGCAGCAGGGCTAACTACAGCAGTATAAAATCGGTGATAAGGGCAGTAAAAGAGCATCCGCAATTACAATTGCAATTGGTAATTGGCGCCTCTGCCGTACTTGATAGATTTGGAAAAGTAGAAGACTTGATAAGGGCAGATGGCTTTGAGCCAGATTTTAGCTTTTATAATATAGTAGAAGGCGAAAACCCGGTAACCATGGCAAAATCAACCGGGCTTGGCTTAATTGAAGCCGCCATGGTTTTTGATAATTTAAAACCAGATTATTTGGTGGTAGTGGGCGATCGGTTTGAGATGATGTCGGTAACCATTGCTGCTGCTTATATGAATATAAGGATAGCCCATACCATGGGTGGCGAGGTAACTGGCACTATTGATGAAAGCATCCGGCATGCCATATCTAAATTTGCTCATGTGCATTTTGCAGCAAGTGCAGATGCACAACAGCGTATTTTAAAATTAGGGGAAGATCCCGAATTTGTATACAACGTAGGATGCCCCAGGATGGATTTAGTATTGGAAGAACTGCAAAATAACTCCATGGAAGTGCTAAAAGATTTGTTCACCAATTTTAGCGGCGTAGGGCCAGCATCCATGGATTTGTCTAAACCATTTTTATTGGTATCTCAGCACCCGGTTACCACCGAGTTTGGTAATAACCGCAAGCAAATAGAAGAAACATTGTATGCGTTAGACGAGTTGCAAATGCCCACTATTATGTTGTGGCCAAATATTGATGCAGGTAGCGATGATATTGCAACAGGTATACGTGTATACCGTGAAATTTATAACAGGGATAGTGCAAAATGGCTGAAACTTTTTAAAAACCTGCCCACCAAAATGTATATACATTTAATGAACAGTTGTGCATGCCTGATAGGCAACAGCAGCTCGGGTGTAAGGGAAGGAGCCACCATTGGTACACCGGTGGTAAACATTGGTACCCGCCAGCATAAAAGAGAAATGGGGCAAAACGTTATCAATACACCGTATAACCGCCACCAAATAAAAGAGGCCATTTTAAAACAAATTGAGCATGGCAAATACAACCGGGCCGATATTTACGGATCGGGCAATGCTGGTAAAAAAATTGCAGATATATTAGCCACAGCCAACCCGGCCATTCAAAAAACCATCACCTACTAATTGTGAAAATACTAGGCTTTATTCCTGCACGGGGTGGCAGCAAAGGAGTGCCCGGCAAAAACAAAAAACTGTTAAACGGGCAACCTTTAATACAGTACACTTTACATGCCGCATTGCAATCTGCACTTGCCGGTATAGTAGTATCGTCTGATGATGAGGAGATACTGCAGCTGGCAATGCAGGCAGGTGTGCATGCCGTAAAAAGGCCAGAGCAGTTTGCAACCGATTTGGCACCTACCCTGCAGGCACTGCAGCATGCTGTAGCCAATACAGCAGGCCAGTACGATGCAGTAATGACATTGCAACCAACCTCGCCATTGCGAAAAACACGCCATATAAACGAGGCAATTGAGTTGTTTGCAAACGACCCCGCTGCCGACTCCTTGGTGAGCGTGGTGCAGGCGCCTCATAAATTTACCGGCAATTCACTAATGGTGCAGGCTGGTAATTATATTAAGCCTGCACACGATGGAGAGTTGGTGTTAAGGCGGCAAGATAAACCAGTTTTATGGGGCAGAAACGGCGCCGCAGTGTATATAACCCGTATGCAAAGAATA
The DNA here is from genome assembly GCA_039796475.1 of Bacteroidota bacterium. GTDB lineage: Bacteria > Bacteroidota > Bacteroidia > Chitinophagales > Chitinophagaceae > Ferruginibacter. The sequence continues at coordinate 33,215 of JBDKJT010000203.1, forward strand.
ACCGAATATATTTTTGGCGGCAACATCTTACCCTATCAAATGACAAAAAGCGAAAGCATCGATATTGATGATATGGAAGATTGGAAGATGGCCGAAGCATTATTGCAATATGAAAATCGTATGTAACAATTAATGGAAAAGAGAAAGGTATTAATTCAGGTAGCTACCGAGTTTCATTATATGGTAGCCTTAAGCTTAGTAGAAAAATTTTATAGCCAACAGCAATTTGATATACACTTTATCATTACCGAAAACCCCGCCATCAAAAGCAGGTTGGCAGGCCTTCATTTCAACAATCAGTTTACCTATCACCGTACATCCTATAACCATCATCAAAACCAGGTTTTTCCTGCAGTAACGCAACTGGTAAATTTTATTAAACAAAACGATTTTTATCATTTTGTTTCATTTTTGTACAGCGATCCACTCTTCGTTTACCTCACCGCATATTTTAAATCAACCAACACCAAAAGTTATTTAGCACCTGATGGTATGGGGGCATATGTAAAATTTACTTCCAGCAATTTAAGGAGCCGCTTATACAACACAATCTATGCTTACCGATTTTTCTTTAAACATAAATTAAGTTTTACCCGGCTATGGTTTACCAGCTGGGATTTTGGTGCCAACGGCTGGTATGACGAAATTTATGCTTACAGTAAAACGCTGCCTTACATATCGCCTGCTAAAAAAATTACAGAAGTAGATTATACACTTTCGCAACAAAGTGTGCTGGAAGTACGCAGGTTGTTTAATGTAGATTTTAGTAATATCCCCTCATTAGAAAATGTAGTGCTGATTATTAACGAAAAGCAAAAAACAATACAGTACGAAAAGCAATTGATTGAAATGATCAATGCAATAATGCCGGGCAAGCAGTTGTTATTTAAAAAACACCCCAACCAGCCTGCAGAAAATTTAAGCTGGCTATCGGCCTACAAAAATGTATATATAATAAACGAAGTATTTCCGGCAGAGCTACTAATTGCTTCGCTAAAAAATGCTGTAATCATATCCTCTTATTCTAACAGCTCCATGTATCACAATACTTCTTGCAGCTATTACTGGACGTACCCCATTGTTACTGCCACTGGCGAGCTAAGCAAACCTGTAAAAAGGTTTCATCCAAAAAATTATATTCAGGTTTGCAACACACTCGATGAATTAAAAACTGCTTTATTAGCATAAATGGCCTTCTCCAAACAACATACAATTAAAGCAATTAGCAAGCAGCCTAATATCTATGTGTATATTGTTTTTTTACTGTCTCCGCTGTTTGCCTTAATACTGTCTATCAATAATTTTAGGCAAAGCTGGTCAAAAAACATTGTATGGCTATACACGGCATTTTTTGGTTTTACATTTGTAATAGGCAATATCCATTCCGATGTAAACCGCTACCGGGATCAGTTTAGGGAAATGGTAATTGCCGAAAAATCCGTTGCAGTATTTTTCTCAAATCTATTTAAAGAGTCTGGCGGCACACCCGATTATATACAGCCCACCATCTTTTACATCTTATCAAAATTTACCGAAGATTTCCGGATTGTACTTGGGGTGTTTGGTTTGATATTCGGTTATTTTTTTGCAAAAAACATTTGGAATATTTTAGAGTTGGCCACCGTTAAAATTACCAAGGCTTCCATTTTATTTATTCTTGTTTTTTCATCTGTATATGCCATTTGGGATATTAATGTATTGCGGTTTACCATTGCAGCTCATATATTTTTTTATGGCGCATTTGCAGTGTTGGTTAAAGAAAAAAAATCGGGATACCTCTTTGCTGCCCTCTCATTTTTCATGCACTTTTCGCTGAGCCTTGCATTTATTTTATTACTCATTTATAAATACCTTAAGCCAAACCCCAAAGTTTTTGTAGGTTTTTTTATTGCATCTCTATTTGTTTCTGAAATAGATTTTCAAGAGGTAAGAAATATTGCAGCCATATTGCCAGATAGTTATGTAAAAGAAGCCAATGAATATGTAAACGAAGATTTTTTGGAATTTAGAACCGAGCAGCAAGACGAAAAAAACTGGCGGGGCAAATCGTACCAACCTGCCATAAAATGGGCTACCACAATACTATTGCTGTATATTTTTTTCAGGAGGCGCTATTGGCTGCTAAAAAATAAAAAATGGCTTAATTTTTTTTGTTACGTGTTGCTATACCTCACCGTTTTTAATATTTTAAGTAATATACCTGTAATGAACCGGTTTTTGTTTATCGGGTACATGTTAGCCCTGTGTATGTTTTTTGTATATTTCTTACACAACAAAAGCTATACAGATAAATTAGTTTGCCTGGTAACAGCACCCATGTTGCTGTTTTTTGCAATAATGAAGTTTAGGATTGGGCTTGAGTTTACTGGCTTTTTTTCTGTTTTTGGCAATCCCTTTACGGCTTATTTCAGCGAGGGCGATGTGCCATTTATTAGTTACTTTAAATAGTATCGTGTGATTAAAAACACTGCTTTATTTTTTTACTACTTTTTACTAAAAGCATTTCCGCATTCCACTATACCGGTGGCCGGCCGGCTGTCTGAAAAATTAAGGTATTACTGTTGCAGGCTCATTTTTAAAAAATGTGGCACCAATGTAAATATTGGCCGCAATGCCCGTTTTGGTAATGGTAAAAAAATTGAAATTGGTAATAATTCGGGTATTGGCATGAATGCGGTGGTGCCTGGTAATATCATCATTGGCAGCAATGTAATGATGGGGGTGAGTGTTACTATTTTTGGATCTAATCATGCATTTGATCGTACAGATATCCCCATGATTGAGCAGGGGTACAAAAGCTACCCGCCGGTAATAATTGAAGATGATGTGTGGATTGGCAATAATGTGATAGTACTACCAGGGCGTATCATTAAAGAAGGTACCATTATAGCAGCAGGTACAGTGCTTACCAAAGATTATCCAGCTTACAGCATTGTAGGCGGTAATCCTTCCCGTTTAATTAAATCAAGAAAATAACAACGTGATAGCAGCAATCAAAAAGGAGCTAATAGCAAATTATGTAAACCTCAGGGGATGGCGTACCAAAAGAAAAATATTGGTAATAGAATCCGACGATTGGGGGGCCATCCGTACCGCATCAAAGGCAGCTTGGGATAGTTTGGTGGCAAAAAATATTCCGTTAAACTCCAATTACTTTTCCCGGTTTGATTGCCTGGAGTCAACACAAGATTTAAACGAGCTGTTTAACCTGTTGTCGTCTTTTAAAGATAAGCAGGGCAATCCGCTTTGTATAACGGCCAATGCATTAGTGGCTAACCCCAATTTTGAAGCCATCCAGCAATCAAATTTTCAGCAGTACCACTACGAGTTAATTACGGCTACCTATAGCCGTTATCCCGATGGTATAGGTACTTTTAATACCTGGCAAAAAGGCATGGCAGAGCACCTGCTGTATCCTCAATTTCATGGGCGGGAGCATATTAATCCTGCAGAATGGATGAGGGTTTTGCAAACCGGTGATGCAAACGAACGGCTTGCTTTTGAGCATCAAACCATACTAGGGCTTGATAATCCGGCAGTATCTGATCGTTATCTAAATTATACCAGTGCCTTTAATTACAATACCAGCGCCGAAGCAAGCGGGTTTGAAACTATTATTAAAGAAGGGCTGGCGCATTTTAAAGAGTTGTTTGGGTTTACCTCTAAATCTTTTGTAGCGCCTTGTGGCATACGTAGTGATGATATTGATGATTGGCTAAAACAAAATGGAGTGCTTTACCACCAGGTGGCAAGGCAGTTTGTACCCGATGGCAATGGTGGCGTATACCCCAAAAACCGTTGGTGGGGCGATGTAAATAAACAAGGCCAATTGTATTGGAGGCGCAATGGCACTTTTGAGCCCAGCAGAGACTGGAATTTTGATTGGGTAAACAGTGTATTAAAAGATGCCGAATACGCATTTAGATGGGGTAAGCCATTGGTGCTAAACTCTCACAGGGTAAACTATGTGGGTGGCCTTGATATTAAAAACAGGGAAAACACATTGCGGTTGCTGAGCGCCATTGTAAAAAAATTACAACAGCGTTACCCCGATATTGAATTTATGAGCAGCGATCAGCTGGGTGATTATATGTGTGAAGCTATCAAAAAATAAAGTTGTTACTCAAACAAAAATTAATACACAACTTAATGAATATACCCGGGTGGCGTAGCTCCCAAAAGTATGTAGTAATTGAGTCGGATGATTGGGGAACAATACGTACCAGCAGCCGGGAGGCACTGGCACAACTGCATCAAAAAGGCTACCCCGTATTAGAGGGGGCATACTGCAAATACGATGCATTAGAGTGCAACCAGGATTTGGAGCAGCTGTATGAAGTACTCAGCAGTGTAAAAGATGCCAACGGTAATCCCGCTGTTATTACAGCCAACAATATTGTAGCCAACCCCGATTTTGAAAAGATAAAAGCAGCAAGTTTTAAAAAATATTTTTTTGAGCCATTTACACAAACACTACAGCAATACACAGCCCATAACAATGTATTTAGTTTATACCAGCAAGGTATACTGGCAGGTGTTTTTTGGCCACAGTTTCATGGCAGGGAGCATGTAAATGTTGGTCGTTGGTTAAGGGCCTTGCAAGCCGGCAGTAAGCCAGTACACGATGCATTTGATTGTAAAATGTTTAGCATGCATGTAATGTTGCAGCCGGCTTATTTTAATGTATATATGGATGCACTGGACTGCGATGGCCCCGAAGATTTGGCAAACACCACTGCATTATTAACAGAAGGGTTGCAGCTATTTGAAGATACCTGGGGCTTTAAATCCCGGTCGTTTATTGCGCCATGTTATATTTGGCGATCGGAGCATGAAGCTGCAGTAGCAGCTGCCGGCGTTAAATACTTACAAGGTTTGCCTTATCAATACCAGCCCAAATTGCAGCCCGGCACCAGCTACCAAAAAAAATACCATACTGCCGGCTCCCGAAATACACTGGGCCAGCGATACCTGGTACGCAATGCTTTTTTTGAGCCCACCCCTTACCCTGCTATCAATTGGGTAGATGAATGCCTTTACCGGATTGAAACCGCATTCCGCTGGGGTAAGCCTGCTATTATAAGCTCACACCGGCTAAATTTTATGGGGCAGCTTTATCCCGAAAACAGGGAAAAAAATTTACGTCTTTTAAAAAAACTATTGCAAACCATTACTCAAAAATGGCCTGAAGTGATGTTTGTAAGCTCTGATGAGCTGGGCGATATTTTTGCTGGCATACCCTCATTACGACACTTACCTAAAAACTAGCGTGGAAAAATTTGTACGAATAAATACTGTTAGCGATGCCGATGCTGGCAGCAAAAATTGGCAGCAACTCAATCAAGTATATAACGAGCCTGCAAAGCTGGCTCAAATGATTGATGCCATTACACAGGATGTGCTAACCACAGAAACTGTTGCCCACAAAAAGGTATTGCTAAAACCCAATTGGGTACGCCACTCCTTACGCCCCAATGATGAGTGCTGCTTAAGAACGCATGATGCTTTTGTGCTGGCAACATTACAGGTGGTGCTTGAAAAAAAACCCGCCAGCGTTACCATTGGCGATGCACCGGTGCAAAGCTGTAATTGGGATAGGGCTATTACTGAGCAGTTTTTAGCAGCCGTACAGCAATTGTCGGATAAATATGCCATACCCGTAATGGTGCAGGATTTTAGAAGGGTAACATTTGATCCTAAACTAAATAACCCCAACCTGGAGCGGCTGCCCCTGAGCGATTTTGTAATATTTAATTTGGGCAAACAAAGCTTTTTAGAAGAAGTGAGTTACCAAAAAACAAATCCTTTTAGGGTAACCTATTATAACCCCGATAGGCTGGTAGAGTCTCACGGGCCGGGGGTACACAAATATTGCATCACCAAAAATTTGTTTGATGCCGACCTGGTAATTTCTTTACCAAAAGTAAAAACACATCAAAAAGCAGGATTAACAGCCGCACTTAAAAACCTGGTAGGCGTTAATGGCGATAAAGATTATTTACCACACCACCGGGTAGGTGGTACAGGCTTTAAAGGCGATTGCTATCCCGGCGGTAATTACCTGCGCTATTGGGCTGAGCTTTGCAGGGATAAAGCCAACAGGCGACAAGGCAAAAAATCTTATTGGTATTGGTTTAAGTTTTCCAGCCTGTTATGGAAACTTTCATTACCCGGTAAGGAGCATCACCTGGGTGCTGGCTGGCATGGTAACGATACCACCTGGCGTATGGTGTTTGATTTAAATAAAATAGCCGTATACGGCAGGCCCGATGGCAGCATTGCAGGCGAGCCACAGCGGGTATTGTATAGCCTTTGTGATGGTATTGTAGGAGGCCAGGGCGATGGGCCGCTTCATCCCGATCCGCTTGCGCTGGGCATTATATCCTTTACCAATCATGCGGCCTTTAACGATGTATGCATGGGTAAATTAATGGGCTTTGATGTAAACAAAATTGCATTGCTTAAAACAGCGGCAAAAATGGCAAAAGATGATGGCGCCCAATTATACATCAACGGTCAATTAACCAACCAGGATGCATTGGCAGGTTATGCGGTGGAAACAATGCCTCCTCCCGGATGGCAAAATTATTTAAAAGCAAAGTAGCCCATGAAATTAGCCATACACCATAAAGAAAAAAATACATTTAGTGAGCGCTGGATACAGTATTGCAATCAACAGCAAATAAACTACGTAATAGTAGATTGTTATGCATCCGATATTGTAGCGCAGGTTAAAGATTGCGATGCATTGCTTTGGCACCACAATCATGTAAACCCCAAAGATGTGCTATTTGCCAAACAATTATTATTTGCTTTGCAAGATGCTGGCAAAAAAGTATTTCCTGGCTATTATACACAATGGCATTTTGATGATAAAGTAGCCCAAAAATATTTGCTGGAAGCCGTACAAGCACCCATGGTGCCCACCCATGTTTTTTATGATAAAAAAACTGCTTTGGCATGGATTAATACCAGCAGCTTTCCTAAAGTGTTTAAACTGCGTGGCGGTGCCGGCTCTAAAAATGTAATGCTGGTAAAAAATAGCCGTACAGCAAAAGCGCTTGCCGCTACAGCCTTTGGTAAAGGCTTTAGGCAATACGATGCCTGGGGCGGTATAAAGGAGCAATTACGAAAACTAAAGTTGGGCAAAGGAAGCGTAAAGGAAGTGATAAAAGCAGCCGCCCATTTGTTTTACCCCGTGCAAATTGAAAAAGCAAAAGGAAGGGAAAAGGGATACCTGTATTTCCAGGATTTTTTACCTGCCAATACATTTGATATAAGGGTAATTGTAATTGGCAATAAGGCTTTTGCTATTAAGCGGATGGTAAGGGATAACGATTTTAGGGCGTCGGGCAGTGGATTTTTGCGTTACGATAAAAACGAAATCGATCCTCGTTGTATTCAAATTTCGTTTGAGGTAAATAAGCGCCTGCAATCGCAATGCATTGCCTACGATTTTGTTTTTGATGGTAACCAGCAACCACTAATTGTAGAAATTAGTTACGGTTTTATGGCAAAGGGTTACGATCCCTGCCCCGGATATTGGGATAACCAATTGCAATGGCACGAAGGGCCTTTTAATCCTTATGGCTGGATGATTGAAGATTTAATAGCGGCTCCTGCTGTACACTAGGTTAATTTAACATGCAGCAAAAGCCAGCCTTAAAAATTTGTATTGTATCGCCCTCTTTAAAACTGGGTGGTATAGAAAGGGCATTATCCGTGCTGGCCAATTACTTTGCACAACAAGGCCATACAGTGTACTTTATATCCTGCCTAAATGCCGGCAGGTTTTATCAGTTACACGAAAATATTACGATTATTGAGCCCCGGTTTAAGCGTACGGCGGCTGTGGTAAATAAGTTTTTATTTTACCCCAGGCTGTTGTTTTTTATCAGAAAAAAAGTACGGGCAATTGCGCCGGATGTGGTGCTGTCGTTTGGCGATAATTTTAATCCACTGGTATTGTTTGCGTTAAAGGGCACAGGGTTGCCAGTATTTATATCCGACCGTACAAGCCCCGATTTTCCATTTGCAAAAGCAGTAAAATGGGGCAAGCAATGGCTTTATCCTTCATCGGCAGGCTTTATTGCTCAAACCAAAAGAGCGTACGAGTTTAAAAAAAAGCAATTTGGCAATCGGCTAAACATGCAGATAATACCCAATGCCCTCAAAAAAATTAATACAGAGGCGGCAGCACCGCAAAAAATAATTTTATGTGTGGCAAGGTTGTCGATAGAAAAAGGGCCCGACAGGTTGCTGCAAGCTTTTGCAAAAATGAATAACAGGCAAGGCTGGCGATTGGTATTTGCCGGCGCCGGCCCAATGAAGTTGCAATTAATGCAAAGCGCCGGGCAATTAGGCGTAGCTGAGCAAACCGATTTTTTGGGCGAAGTGCTGCAGGTAGATGCCTTGTTTAATATAGCATCCATCTTTGTGTTACCATCCCGGTTAGAGGGTTTTCCCAATGCGTTGTGTGAGGCCATGGCGGCTGGCTTGCCTGTAATCTGTTTTGATTCGATACCCTACGAAGAAATTGTAACACACCATGTTTCGGGCCTTGTAGTGCCCGAAGGGGATATTGATAAAATGGCCGAAGCCCTGCAGTTATTGGTGGATGACGATGCCCTCCGAAACAACCTTGCCCATCAGGCAAAAAAAATTGCACAAAGGCTAAGTGTAGATACCATCGGCCAGCAATACCTTACATTTTTACAATCGGGCATTAAAAGCCATTGATATAAGCGATGTGTAGTTGCATTGCCCTATAATTTTTTACATGAACAGGTTATACCAGTTTTATTTTTGGCTGCCCAATTTTGCTGTACTTGGCAAAGCAGGTAAAGTGATAAATGTGTTGATGGCAATGCTGCTTAAGCGGATTTTCGATTTCTTTTTGCCGGCCTATTATCAAAAAAATACCGCCACTGCAGCCCCTGGTATTAATACCATTGCAAGGCAGCATCGGTACGTTGTTTCTATCACTTCTTTTCCCGCCCGTATTGATGAAATATGGGTAAGCATGGAAACTGTATTGCGCCAAAGTTTTAAGCCGGATATGATTGTGTTGTGGTTAGCAACCTCACAGTTTCCGGATAAAAAAATTCCCGAAAGCCTTGCTGCGTTGCAGCAGCGTGGGCTTACCATAAAGTTTTGTGACGAAGATCTGAGGTCTCATAAAAAGTACCTTTACGCCCTGCAGCAGTTTCCTGATGATTACATTATTACACTGGATGACGATTTGTATTATCACCAGGATGTATTAAAAAATATTGTAGACCTGCATCAAAAAAATCCGGCGCATATTTGTACCAACCGGGCTCACCAAATTGGCGTGGTAAATGGCGCTCTTATTCCTTACCGCCAATGGAACCATAACGCCAAAAATATACTTGCACCCACCCACCGGCTGTTGCAAACCGGGGGCGCAGGTACACTTTACTTTCCCGGTGCATTACACCCAAGTGTAACAGATAAAAGCTTAATTAAAACACTGTGCTTTCATGCAGATGATGTATGGCTAAAAATGATGTGCTTTGTAAATGGCAAAAAAATTTTAACCAATAAAAAGTACAATAAAGATTATATAACGGTTAGTAAAACACAAACCGAAAAATTGGTAAATACCAATGTGATAGATGGAGGCAACGATACCCAGCTGGCACAAGTAATGGCAGCATTTAATGTACTGCCCAATGATTTTTTAAAAGACAATTAAACGATGATTAATGTAATAATAGGGGCAGGTGAGCTGGGCAGCAGGCATTTGCAGGGATTGCTAAAATACCAGCAGGCACAGCATATTTATGTGGTAGACCCTTCAGAAGCTTCGCTGGCACTGGCTACAACAAGGGCTGCAGAAATACCACACCAGCACCTGGTAGAATACTGTACGGATATAAGCCAGGTGCCTGCTAATTTAGATCTTGTAATTATTGCTACCACATCCGCTGTAAGAGAAGCAGTAATCAATCACTTATTGCCAGGCCGGGTAATAAAGTACCTGCTGTTAGAAAAAGTACTGTTTCAACAACTGTCATCCTACAGCCGTATGCAAACCTTGTTTTCCAGCCAGGGTATACCCGTTTGGGTAAATCATCCACGCCGTATGTATCAGCACTACGCCAGGTTAGCCGGGCAAGTGGCTGCAGACAATGCAGTAGTAAACATGAATGTATCAGGTGGCAACTGGGGGCTTGGTTGTAATGCGCTGCACATGATAGACCTTGCAGTGTATATCAACGGCAGCCCTTTGCAGCACATTCATACAACAGGATTGGATAAACAAGTAATAGAAGGTAAGCGAAAAGGCTATCAGGAGTTTACCGGTACTATTACCGGCACATTACAAAACGGTGCTTTTTTCTCTATCACTTCTTTTGCAGGAAACCGTGGTGCCATAACGGTGCATTTTGCTTCAGACAATAACCGGTGGCTGGTGCAGGAAGGAGGCACCCCCTGCTTGCTTACGCTGGCAGCAGCAGATAAATACCAGGTGCAGCAAACGCCGCTCAATAGTTTTTTTCAGAGTGAACTTACCGCAGCAGTTGCGGCACAATTAAATGAAACGGGTACTTGTACCTTACCCACTTATGCGGATGCTGCCAATACACACAAAATTTTTATTGCATCTCTACTACAACAGTATCAAATTTTAACCGGTATTAATACAGATATATGTCCGATAACATAGCTGCAAACGTTTTGCTAATTGGCACAGGGCCCATGGCGGTTGATTATGTAAAAGTGTTAAAGGCGTCAGGCGTTTCTTTTACAGTGATAGGCCGAGGAAAAGAGTCGGCAACATTGTTTCAACAAAAAACTGCTGTTACGCCATTAACGGGCGGGCTTGATGATTTTTTAAGCCAAACCAACCAGGTTTTTTCTCACGCCATTGTTGCAACAGGGGTGGAGGGGTTGTTAAACAATACCATCGCCTTATTAAACCATGGCATCAGCCGTGTACTTATTGAAAAACCGGCAGCGCTTAATACGGAGGAATTGCAGCAAAAATGGCCGTTACTAAGCGCTGGCAGCAGCCAGGTTTTTGTAGCTTATAACAGGCGTTTTTATGCATCCGTACAAGAAGCATTGCGCCTGGTGCAAGCAGATGGCGGGCTGCAATCGATGCATTTTGAATTTACCGAATGGGTACATAAAATTGATACCACTAAAAAATCACCTGCAATATTGGCCAATTGGTTTTACGCCAATTCTACCCATGTGGTAGACCTTGCTTTTTACATAGCAGGGCAACCCACCCAGTTAAATAGTTTTTCAAAAGCCGGAGCCTTGCCCTGGCATGCTGTTACCAATTTTGCCGGTGCCGGAATAACAGAAAAAGCTGTTTTGTTTTCGTACCTCAGCAATTGGGAGAGCGCCGGACGCTGGGCCATAGAGTTGCTTACCAATAAGCGAAGAATTTATTTAAAACCGCTAGAAAGCATTGGCGTGCAGTGGAAGGGTAAAATTGATATTGAGCCACATGAATTTGATAAAAAAATTGACGAAGATTTTAAGCCCGGCTTGTATAACCAAACGGCGGCTTTTTTAAATGGCAACGATCAGTTGCTTTTAACAATTGCCGCACATTTATCTACATCCCAAAAAGTGTACAACAGCATTATAAAAGGAAATTAGTTTGGCACAAACCGCTACCACTCCAAAAAAGCATGTAAAAACTTCGGCTCGTGTTGCCATCAACACCGCCATCATTTATGTGCAAAAATTTTCATCAGCTGCATTGGCATTAATTACCACGCCGCTGCTGTTAAGGGTACTGGGTGTAAGCGATTTTGGTATCTATGCCCTTACCACTGGTTTTGTGGGGGCAGTTACATTTTTTACCTGGTCGGTGTCGTCTGCTACGCAGCGATTTATTGCGTTGGCCCTGGGTGAAAAAAACGATGCTAAGCTAAAGCAAGTTATCAGCTCCTCCATGTTTATTCACCTGGTATATGGGGTGATTATTTTTTTGGCAATTGTACTGGTAAATTATTTTTTTTCGGCGCAATTGCTAAACATCCCACCCGACAGGCAGGAGGCTGCAAGTAAAATAATAGTAATTGTAGCCGGTATATCATTTTTAAATATCATTGGCATACCTTTTTTAGGCGTACTAAGGGCGCATGAAAATTTTTTTATACTGGCCGTAGCCGGCGTTACAGAATCACTGTGCAAGCTGGCCATTGCTTTTTTATTACTTTTTTTAAAAGGCGATTTGCTTTTGCAGTATTCCTTATTAATGCTGCTTGTATCGTTAATTAGTTTTTTTATTTACAGCATTACCGTACATAAAAAATACTATAAAATAAATGCCGATTTAATACAACCACATACACCCACTATAAAAAATATGATGGCTTTTATAGGCTGGACATTGCTAGGCGCCTTAGCGGTGATGAGCCGAAACCAGGGAGTAGCCGTAGTATTAAATATGTTTTTTGGGGTAATTACCAATGCAGCATATGGTGTAGCCTTACAAATTAATTATGCCATCAATATATTGGCACAAGGCGTTACGGGTGCATTAACACCTGTGTTATTAAAAAGTGCCGGCGAAAAAAATTACGATAAAATGCTTTACTCCATGAAAACAATGAGCAGGATGGCGTTTTACTCTATTGCCGTAGTCTCGTTACCCTTGTATTTTTCAATGGAGAAAGTACTTTTTTTATGGTTAAAAAATGTACCCGATGGTACGGTAGTATTTGCAAGGTGCACCATAATATTGGTGTTAGTTTGCATCCTTTCGTCGGGTATGCAGGCTGTTTTTGACGCCATTGGCAAGGTAAAAATTTACAACATATTGGTAAGCGTATTGCTCATCCTTAATTTGCCCATCGCTTATCTTTTTTTTAAACTAGGCTACCCCGATTATACCATATTGCTGGTGAGTATTTCGTTGGAGTGCCTGTCGTATTTTCTCAGGCTTTACCTACTTGGCAAGTATGTAAATTTTTCTGGTATACAATACCTCCGGGAAACGGTTAAAGAAATTGGTATTCCTGTATTAACGGTTTGTGTGGTTCTGTATGCCATTACCCTTTTGCCCATAAACGGTTTACTGCAGTTGGTATTCATTACCGGCAGCGCCATTGTAATTTTTCCTTTACTCGTTTACCGCTTTTCGCTGGATGTAGCACAAAAGCAATTTGTAAACAACATTTTTACAACACTAAAATCAAAATTGTATTAATACCAAACGCATTTTAATAATTGGCGATTCATTGGGTATGCCAAGAGATAATATGCCGTATGATGTTATGGCCTTATCTTTTATACTCCATGCTGCAGCCGGCAGAAGTTGTATCAAGGGTGCAGCGGGCCCTTACCACCCAAATGCTTTTTGGCGGCAGCGCCAAAGATTATCTTGAATATTACCAG
>JBDKJT010000204.1:0-17611 GCA_039796475.1 Bacteroidota bacterium
CCGGCAATTCATCTTCGTTGGGCGTAATCAGGTACAGGCCGTTAAAATTGCAGCCGGCAATTTTTTTGGCGGGTGGTACCGATACCGGCTCAATGATCATGCGTATTTGATGGGTATTGGTAAACTGTATTAACCAGTTTACAGATTCGGGACTGATATTGGCATCTACCAAAATATAGGCGGCGGTGGCCAGCAGGGCTTCATGCTGCTGCAGGTACTCCGGCGTAACCAGGTGCAGGGCCGCATTGGTAAGCAGGGCGGTAAACATAGAACCATCTTTGTTAATCAAGGCCGTGTATTTGCCCGTAACCGGGGCATTGTTAATGGAGGCATCCAGTTTTATGCCGGCTTCCTTACATACCTGCTGCATCCACTCGCCATCGGCATCGTTGCCAAATACACTCACCAGCTGCACGGGTATATCCAGTATGGCCAGCTGGTGGGCTATATTACGGGCTACACCACCGGCAGTACGGGTTTGGGTAACCTCGTTGGTGGTATGCATCAGCATGGGTTGGTGGGCATGAAACAGGTCGTCTACCAGGGCGGCACCAATACAAATTACAGGTTTTGACATTGGGCAAAAATACGGAAACCCTTTTTTTAAAAAAAGCGCTGGCAGCCACCGTTTAGCCCCTTGCTTTGGATAGCAGGTAAAAGTTAACAACCGAAAAGGCAAAGCCGAGGATGGATAATACCAGGGTGATCCAAAATACAATCAGCCTGAAATGGGTAAGCTTTAGCCGGGCCTCCAGCAGTTCTTCTTTGGAGTGATGCTGTTTATCGGTGCCATTACTGCTGTGCTCTTTTATTTCGTGGCCGCTGCCCAGGTAACTTATATAGCCGCCTTTTAGCACCCAGTAGCGGCCGTAATTGGTAATATCCAGTTGGGTATGTTCATCGTCGGTAAAGCAGCAAAGTTTTTCTTTGGATAGTTTTTTGGCAGCCTGCCGGTATTGGGTATAGGCTTGCTCATTTTGCCCGGCCTGCAGGGCAGCAGCATCGTAAATATTTTGTTTGCCGTGCTGGTAAATATGTTGCAGCAGCAGGTTGCAAAGCGCTTCTTCGCTTTGGGTGGCGGTGATGTTACTGAGTTCTTGCATGGTCAATAAAAATTTCTTTTATTTTCCGTGGGTCGTCGGCCAGTTTATAAAAATCATCGAGGTACCAGGTCATTTCTTTTTTTTGGGCTGTTTGCAAGCCGGTGCAGTTTTTTACAAGGTTGTAAAAATCTGTTTTATGCTGGCGCAGGCTATCCAATACCGTATTTATTTCGGCCATATTACGGGCAAAGCCCCGGTACACCCGGTCTTTAACGGTTTCTGTTTCAAACTCGGGGTGGGGCGCTGCATAGCGGGCATTTACCATACCGGAGTAATCAAAATCGTATGGTACGGCATAGGGCACACTATCCTGCTTGTTTTTACTGGTAATAAGTTTAATGTTTTTTAGCACGGGTACCGCCCAGTCGGTATTGCCAATCATATACTGAAAAATGGCCAGCAGCGTCATTTGGCGGCGGTTGGTTTGCTCGGTAAGCATAGGTGTGTTATGCTCTTTACAGTTATTACGTGCCGCCATATCGTCGGTATCTTCAATAAAAAAAGCATATTGCTCGTAGCTGCCGCCGGCAGGGCTGTTGATATACTGTACTTTGGCCAGCCTTACCAAAAAGCTTTTGGGGGTAAGCAGGTTGTACATTTTATATACGAGGTATTCTTTTAATACCTGTTGCTCATCTTGCCAGTTTTTGCTGCAGGCATTTACCAGCTTTAGTTTACCCAGTTTTTTTAGGGGGCCGTTGCCGGGTTTTTTAAAGTCGAGCATTAGGGGAGGTGTTTCGCAAATAGCCCGGCGCTGTACCCCCCGGGCTTTTATACCCAGTTCATCTTTTACCAGTTGGTTGCCCGTGCCCAGGCTGATGCTGGCGGGCTGGTAAATGCTGTCGTTTTTATCTTCCTGTAGTTTTTTAAAATCGGTTTGCAGGGTACAGTGCAGCAGGCTATCGGTGCTAAACAACTGCTGCCGTTTGATGGATTGTGCCTTAATACACAGGCTGGCCAGTGTTATTATAAGCAGGCAGGTGCCAAAGCGAAAAAAAATGGTTGCGGCAGGCCGCATGTACAAACGGGGGCTCATAATGGTATTTGCTGATGGCATTAAAGATATACTTTGCCGGCTTTATTTACTAGCGAGGTGCTCATTATATTTTATCCTTGCAGGTAAAGGGCGGTGCTATTTATCCCCACTTGTTAACAATACCCCGTTTTTTTACTTTACCTGTTTACCTATATTTGCCCCGGCCGTTTATTACTAAAAACATTAGTATATTGCGCCGCTTTTGTAAGGGCTGTAAGTTGCTGTATGATACCAATGCACAAGGGTGCGACGCCACCGCAGCCGGGTACCGTACAACTGCTGGTAAACAAATTAAAATAAATTTTTTCCGGGGATATTATGGCAGAAAAAGAAATAAGATACGACGAAGATTCGATCAGGAGCCTTGACTGGAAGGAGCATATACGCCTGCGGCCCGGTATGTATATTGGCAAGCTGGGTGATGGCTCCTCGCCGGATGATGGTATATATGTGCTGATGAAGGAGGTGATAGATAACTGTATTGATGAGCATACCATGGGGTATGGCAAGCATGTGGATGTGGCCATTAGCGGCAAAGAAATTACCATCAGGGATTATGGCCGTGGTATTCCGCTGGGTAAAGTGGTGGATGTGGTAAGTAAAATAAATACCGGTGCCAAGTACGATAGCAAGGCTTTTCAAAAAAGTGTAGGCCTTAACGGGGTTGGTACCAAGGCGGTAAACGCATTGAGTGCTTATTTTAAAGTAAGCAGCTACCGGGATGGTAAAGAAAAGATGGCGGAGTTTGAAAAAGGCAACCTGGTAAAAGAACATAAAGAGCAACCTACCCAACAAGACAATGGCACACAGGTAACCTTTGTACCGGACGAAAGCATTTTTAAAAACTTTCATTTTGTACAGGAGTACCTGGATAACCAGTTTTGGAACTACTGTTACCTGAATGCCGGGCTGGTGATGAACCTGAATGGCAAGCGCTATGTAAGCAAAAACGGCCTGCTGGATTTGCTGCAGCGCAAAACCAATGAGGATGAGATACGTTACCCCATCATACACCTCAAAGGCGAGGATATAGAAGTGGCCATTACGCATGAAAACACCTATGGCGAAGAGTATTACAGTTTTGTAAATGGCCAGTTTACCACGCAGGGTGGTACCCACCTGGCTGCTTTTAAAGAGGGCTTTGTAAAAACCATCCGGGAGTTTTTTAAAAAAGATTATGATACGGCCGATATAAGGGGCAGCATTTGTGCGGCGGTAAGCGTACGGGTGCAGGAGCCTGTATTTGAAAGCCAAACCAAAACAAAACTGGGCTCGCTAAATGTGTACGAAGGCGGCCCCTCGATGAAAAATTTTGTAGGCGATTTTTTAATTAAAGAGCTGGATAATTACCTGCACCGCAACCCTGCCATTGCCGAAGCGCTTAAAAAAAGAATTGAGCAAAGCGAAAGGGAAAGAAAGGAGCTGAGCGGCATTCGCAAACTGGCCAACGAAAGGGCCAAAAAAGCCAACCTGCACAACAAAAAATTGCGTGACTGTAAGTTTCACTACAACGAAGAGCCTACCGGTAAAGACAAACAGGCCGTACAGGAAAAGCAAATGGAAAGTACCTTGTTTATTACCGAGGGCGATAGCGCCAGCGGCAGTATTACCAAGGCACGCAGTGTAGAAACACAAGCCGTATTTAGCCTGCGGGGTAAACCACTTAACTGCTTTGGCCTTACCAAAAAAGTGGTGTACGAAAACGAAGAGTTTAACCTGCTGCAGCATGCCCTCAATATTGAGGAAGGCTACGAGGGCCTGCGCTACAACAATATTGTAATTGCTACCGATGCCGATGTGGATGGGATGCACATACGCCTGTTGATAATGACGTTTTTTTTACAGTTTTTTCCTGACCTCGTTAAAAACGGGCATGTGTACATTTTACAAACGCCTTTATTCAGGGTGCGTAATAAGCAAGAAACCATTTATTGCTACGACGAAACAGAAAAGCAGGCAGCCATGAAAAAGCTGGGCAGCAAACCAGAGATTACCCGGTTTAAAGGGTTGGGCGAAATAAGCCCAGATGAGTTTGCCCGCTTTATTGGTGCCGATATGCGTAAAGACCCGGTGATGATGTTGCCCGATACCCATATACAGCAATTGCTGGAGTACTATATGGGCAAAAACACTCCCAGCAGGCAAGACTTTATTATAGACAATTTAAAAATAGAGGTTGATTTAGTAGAAGGTTAATTCTGCTGCCAGCCGCCACCACCAAGGGGTGGCCTGTAATTTTTACTCATCATTAGCCATTATAAAACGTGTTTGAATTTCATACCGATAAGCAGCGATACTTTAATATGCAGGCAGACAATGCCCGCCAATATGTAGTGCCGTTTGTAGAAAAATACCTGCCCCTTACACCCGGCATGCGGGTGCTGGAAATTGGCTGTGCCGAAGCCGGCGTGTTAAAAGCATTTATCGAAAAAGGTTGCGTAGCCGTAGGGGTAGAGCTGGATGAACCCCGGCTGGTACTGGCAAGGCAGTTTATGAAAGATGAGCTGGATAAAGGCCTTATCAGTTTTATATCAAAAGATATTTACCAGGTAGCTGTACAGCAGGAGTTTGGCGGCCGCTTTGATGTAATTATTTTAAAAGATGTGATTGAGCATATACACGATCAGCAAAAATTAATCGGCTGGATGAAAAGTTTTTTAAACCCCGGCGGTGTGATATTTTTTGGTTTTCCACCCTGGCAAATGCCCTTTGGCGGCCACCAGCAGCTGATGAGCAATAAGTGGATGGCCAAGTTGCCTTATTATCACCTGCTGCCCATGCCTGTATACAAATGGCTGTTAAAAAAAGCCGGACAGGATGTAGCCGGCTTTGCCGAGATAAAAGAAACAGGCATATCTATCGAACGGTTTGAGGGCATTGTACAGCAAACAGGCTACCGGGTGGTAAACAAAACACATTATCTCATCAACCCCATTTATACCTATAAATTTGGTTGGAAACCCAAAACACAATGGGCTTTTATCAGTGCCGTACCTTGGGTGCGTAATTTTTTTACTACCTGTGTATATTATTTAATAACACCCCAATAAAAATATCCGGCAAGTAACGGCAATGGTTGCCCCGGTAAAAAATAACCTGCATGATTCATATTGTTTTTAACGAAGCAGACATAAAAGTGCTGGCACAGGCACAAGAGCTGGATGAAGCGCTGGCCGGTGATATTGTACAAATAAAAGACGACTATGCGGTGGGCCCGCTGGGCAATTTATATGCTGGCCCCGATATAGAAAATCGCCGGCAATGGTGGCGGAATGTATTGGCCGGCGGCGATTTAGATGGCAAACTGTCTGAAGATGATGTAAACGATTATAAAACAGTGGCCGAGCTGGTGGGTACCCTGCGCCGCAATACCGATGAGCTAATATGGGTATGGGCTGCCCAAAACAAACACGATGTTAGCGGCTACTATTGGCTGTTGTATTATCTAAAAGAGTTCCAGGGCAGGGTATTTATCCTGTACCTCAATAACCTGCCTTTTATAAACGATAAGGGGCAAATATTTTACCCTAACTGGCTGCATGAAATACCTGCTAAAGAATTTTTAAAGGCTAAAAAACTAGCCCGGGAAATTACGCTGAGTGAGTTTGAAGTAGACCCCGACGAATGGCTGAGGCTATGCAACGAAAACAAAGGCGTACGCATATTGGAGGGTGGTAAAAAACTGGCGCAATACGACTATGATTTTTATGATGCAGAGTTAAAAAAATTTATAACACCCGATTGGCAAAAGGCATCCAAAATCATCCACCAGTTTTTAAGCAAGGCCAAGCATACTACTGGCGATATGTACCTGCTGTGGCGGTTAAAAACAATGCTGGCGCAAGATATGTTGGATGGGCAGGGTAAAATTGCAGCGATGAAAGATTTTGAAATAAAATCCAAATCAGCCGCTCAATCCGGTGATTAAAAAAGGTTGTAACAAAGCAACCGGCAGCAGCAGATACAACTATGTTTTTTAAAATTATTAAAGATAAAATATTACCAACCCCTCGATAGGGCGCTGGGCTAAAGGAGAAGCGGCAATGGCAAAAGCAACCAAAGAAGACTACCTGCATAAAGACACCGGCCTGGATGGCCAGTATAAAACCTGGTTTTTAGATTACGCCAGTTATGTAATACTCGAACGGGCCGTGCCCGCTATTGAAGATGGGCTTAAGCCTGTGCAGCGCCGCATACTGCATGCCATGAAAGAAATGGATGATGGCCGCTTTAATAAAGTAGCCAATATTATTGGCCAAACCATGCAATACCATCCGCATGGCGATATGAGTATTGGCGATGCACTGGTAAACCTTGGCCAAAAAGATTTGCTGATAGAAACACAGGGTAACTGGGGTGATGTACGCACTGGCGACGATGCCGCTGCCTCCCGGTATATTGAAGCAAGGCTTAGCAAATTTGCACTGGAAGTGGCTTTTAATGCCAAAACTACCAGCTGGGCACTTAGTTACGATGGTCGTAAAAACGAGCCCGTAACCCTGCCCATGAAGTTTCCGTTGCTGCTGGCACAAGGTGCCGAAGGCATTGCGGTAGGGCTGGCTACAAAAATTTTGCCTCATAATTTTTGCGAACTGATTGAGGCTTCCATCAAATATTTAAAAGGCAAAAAGTTTGAGATATACCCCGATTTTCAAACCGGCGGCTCTGTAGATGTATCCAATTACAACGATGGAAAAAGAGGCGGTAAAATAAGGGTAAGGGCTGTTATTGAAGAGCAGGATAAAAAAACCCTGGTGATAAAAAGTGTGCCCTATGGTGTTACCACCACCACTTTAATGGAAAGCATTGTAAAAGCAAACGACCAGGGCAAAATAAAAATTAAAAAAGTAACCGATCATACCGCTGCGGATGTAGAAATTATTATTGAACTGGCGGCTGGTATTTCACCCGATATTACCATTGATGCCCTGTATGCTTTTACCGATTGCGAAGTAAGCATTTCACCCAATGCCTGTGTAATTGTAGACCAAAAACCTCGTTTTTTAGGCGCACAGGAATTGCTGAAAGCAGCCACCGACAATACCAAAGAATTACTCCGTAAAGAGCTGGAAATAAAACTGGCTGAGCTGCAGGAAAAATGGCATTATACCTCCCTTGAAAAAATATTTTTTGAAGAACAGATTTATAAAGAGCTGGAAAAAAAACACGAAACCTGGGATAAAGTATTATTGGCTATTGACAAAGGTTTTGATCCGTTTAAAAAACAACTTAAAAGAGAGATTACCCGGGAGGATATTATTAAACTAACCGAAAAGCCCGTACGCCGCATTTACCGGCTGGATATAGCCGAACTGAATGAGCAGATAAAAGGGCTGGAAGCAGATATTAAACAGGTAAAACACGACCTTGCCAACCTGGTGGAATTTGCCATTGCCTATTACGAAAACCTGCTGAAAAAATTTGGAAAAGGCCGGGAGCGTAAAACAGAGATAAAAGAATTTGATACCATACAGGTAAAACATGTGGCCATTGCCAATACCAAGCTGTATGTAAATTATGCCGATGGCTTTATTGGCACCAGCCTTAAAAAGGATGAACTGGTGGCCGAAGTAAGCGATTTTGACGATATCATCGCTTTTACCAAAAGCGGTATTATGAAGGTGGTAAAAGTATCCGACAAAGTTTTTATCGGTAAAGATATCATCCATGTATCGGTATTTCAAAAAAATGACGAACGCACTACCTATAACATGATATATGTAGATGGCAAAAGCGGCGTTAGCTTTGCCAAGCGCTTTAACGTTACCGGTATTACCCGTGATAAAGAGTATGTACTCACCAAGGGAGAAGATAAAAGCAAACTGCATTATTTTACTGCCAATGCCAATGGCGAAGCCGAAGTGGTAAAAGTGATACTAAGCCCCAATTGCAGTGCCCGTATAAAGGAACTTGATTTTTATTTTGAAGAGCAGGAGATAAAAGGCCGGGGCAGCATTGGTAATATTGTAACCAAATACCCCATTAAATCTGTAAGGTTTAAAGAGGCCGGCCGCTCTACACTGGATGCAAAAAAACTTTGGTTTGATAGTAAATTTGGTCGTTTTAATACCGAAGAAAAAGGCGAATACCTGGGCAAGTTTGAGGCGCAAGACAGGCTGCTGGTAATATACAATGATGGTAACTACGAGATAACCGACCAGGAGCTTACCCAACGCTTTGATCCTGAAAAAGTATTGTTGATAGAAAAATTTAATCCAGATAAAATTATTACCGCCGTTTACCTCGATAATGAAAAGTTGCAATACAACATCAAGCGGTTTAAAATTGAAACCACCACTTTGTACAATAAATTTTATTTTATTAAAGAAGGCGATGGTAACCGGCTTGAAGCTGTAACCACCGAAGAGGAGCCTGTATTGTTAGTGCAAAGTGGGCGTGGGCAAATGGTACGAAATGCCAAATTTAAAGTAGTAAAGCTGGTGGAAGTGATGGGCTGGAAAGCAGTGGGTGCCAAGCTTACAGAGTACAGCAAAAGTGTAGAAATGGCATGGGAGAAAAAGAAAGAAGAAGGTGATGTACAAGGCGATTTATTTGAGGCTTAGATAGTACTGCTTTTACAAAAGGGCGTAATGAATTATTCATTGCGCCCTTTTGCATTTGTCATCAAACCGTAAAACACTTCTTAAAAAAATCTTAATAAACAGCCAGCTGTTTTTTTTTGAAGATTACGCTGCTATTTTCGCAACACTTTTTACAAATACTTGTTATTGCTGGTAAAAAGTGCAGCAACAAGTGCTGCTGGAACTCTCTTTGAAAGTGTATTAAAAAAACAACCAACTTATGGCAGCAACTGCTACAACAAATATTTTTGCCAACCCCGTACGGCGAATTTTACAGGTAATTAAAATGGAGAAGAACGAAATTTCTTCGGTATACTTCTATGCCATCCTCAACGGTTTAATACAACTTTCATTGCCACTGGGCATTCAATCCATCATCAGTTTTGTATTGGGCGGTGCTATCTCCAGCTCGCTGGTAATTATGATTACATTGGTGGTAGCCGGCGTATTTATCAATGGCCTGCTGCAGGTTAACCAAATGCGTATCATCGAAAAAGTGCAGCAAAAAATATTTGTTCGTTACTCTTTTGAAATTGCAGGGCGTATCCCTAAAATCAACCTTCAATCGGTAGATGGTGATTACCTGCCCGAATTGCTTAATCGTTTTTTTGATACCACTACTTTGCAAAAGGGTATTTCAAAATTACTGCTGGATGTGCCAGCGGCCACCATTCAAATATTTTTTGGGTTATTGCTGCTGTCTTTTTATCATCCTGTATTTATCTTTTTTAGTCTTGCATTGGTATTTATAGTGTACGGGATATTAAGGGTAACCAGTGCAAGGGGTATGCAATCCAGCCTGCGTGAAAGCGATTTTAAATATTATGTAGCAGGTTGGCTGCAAGAGATGGGCAGGGTAATACGCTCTTTTAAATATTCCCGTAACAGCAACCTGAGTATCCAAAAAGCCGACAGGCTGGTAAGTGGCTACCTCGATCAGCGAACCACTCATTTTAAAGTATTGCTTTTTCAATACTGGGGTTTAATTGGTTTTAAAGTGCTGATTACAGCTGCTATGCTAATTGTAGGCAGTGTATTGTTGGTACAGCAGCAATTAAATATCGGGCAATTTATTGCTGCAGAAATTGTGATACTTACCGTAATCAATTCTGTTGAAAAATTAATGATCAACCTGGATACCGTGTATGATGTATTAACTGCCGTGGAAAAGATTGGCAAAATTACTGATAAGCCGCTTGAACCCGATGGCAGCATTGTGCTGCAGCCAGAGGATAATGGGCTATCCGTTGAGTTGAGTAATGTTGGTTTTAGTTATTCGCCAGGTAACGAGCCGCCTGTATTAAAAAACATCACCTGCAGTATAAAAAGCAATCAAAAAGTGTGCATCATGGGTGCCACCGGCTCTGGTAAATCGTCGTTATTACGATTGTTGAGTGGCGCTTACAACGATTTTACGGGCAATATTTTCATCAATAGTATTCCGTTATCCAACTATCAATTGCAATCATTGCGCATGCAAACGGGCATCCTGCTTAGCCAGCAAGATATCTTCCAGGGTACCATACTCGAAAATATTACGATGGGTGATAACGAAGTATCGGCACAGCATATATTATTGCTGGCACAAAAAATAGGGCTACGAAAATTTATGACTGATTTAAGCGACGGGCTTAACACAACCCTTGACCCTATAGGTAAAAAACTTCCTAAAAATATCATTCAAAAAATATTGCTGCTGAGGGCATTGGTAAATAATCCCCGGCTGATATTATTAGAAGATCCATTGGATGGGTTAAGCGAACCCGTAAAGGCGGCCATTACTAATTACCTTGTAAACGAAACGCCTCATCAAACCATTTTAGTAAGCTCAAATAACGAGGCGCTGGCGGCTTGCTGCGATATAGTTATTTACCTTGAAAATGCAAGTATCAAAACGATTGGCACCTGGGAGGAGGTTAAGCAAATTATAAAATAAGCATCATGAATTTTATCGATACAAAATTTGAAGACCAGTTGACAACCACAACAATCGGCTCTATCAAAAAAATATACCGCATTCATAAAAAAAGCAAAATAAGGTATTGGCTTATTGGCATCTTGGGTGCACTTATCATTATCCTTTTTTTACCGTGGACACAAAATATTTCAGCAAGGGGTAATGTAACTACCCTGCGGCAGGAGCAACGTCCGCAGCAATTAAATACCATTATACCCGGTAAAGTAATTAAGTGGCATGTAAAAGAGGGCGATTATGTGCAAGCCGGTGATACCATATTGCAATTGGCAGAAATAAAAGACGATTACCTTGATCCGAATTTGCTTAACCGAACACAGCAGCAGCTTACCGCTAAAGAAACAGCGGTAGAAAGTTACCGTGGTAAAGTAGGTACTGCCGACAGGCAGATAGAAGCACTTACTCAAGGCCGTGAGCTAAAGTTATTGCAGTTGCAAAATAAAATAAGGCAGCAACGGATGAAGGTAAGTGCCGATAGCATGGATATGCTGGCTGCCAGCAATGATTTTGCCATTGCCAGCAAACAATTTACCCGTCAAAAAAATATGTATGATAGCGGATTGGTATCGCTTACACAGCTGGAGCAACGCAATATGAGTTATCAAAACGCAATGGCAAAAAAAACAAGTGCTGAGATTAAATATACCAATGCCAGGCAGGAGCTGGGTATTTTACAACTGGAGTTAAATGGCGCCATACAAGACTATAATGAAAAAATTTCTAAGGCCAGTGGCGACAAATTTCAATCCATGTCTCAAATAGCTACCGGCGAAGCGGATATTGCCAAATTACAAAACCAATATATGAATTACGATATCCGCAGTAAGCTTTATTACATCACCGCTCCACAAAGCGGACAGGTGATAAAGGCTAAAAAAGCAGGTATTGGCGAAATTGTAAAGGATGGAGAAATGATTGTAGAGATTGTGCCCGATAACATACAGTATGCAGTAGAGATTTTTGTGCGGCCGGTTGATTTGCCTTTACTGCAGCAAGGACAAAAAGTACGGTTTATGTTTGATGGTTTTCCGGCAATTGTTTTTAGCGGATGGCCACAGGCATCATACGGTACTTTTGGTGGTAAAATTAGCGCCATAGAAAGTGCAGTAAGCGATAATGGAAAATTTAGGGTATTGGTAGCAGAAGATGCACAAGACCGTAAATGGCCGCCTGAGCTAAGGATGGGCAGCGGTGCCATGGGTATTGCCCTGCTAAAAAATGTACCTGTATGGTATGAGCTATGGCGTAATATCAATGGCTTTCCGCCGGAGTATTATAAAAATATTGCAAAACAAGGTGATGCTGAAAAAGGTAAAAGTAAATAACCCTGTATGAGTAGAATTTGGTTGCTGATAAATATTTGGGGGATGCTGATGCTGTTGCCAGCCGGTACCACAGCGCAATACAAACAACTGGGCGAAGCAGATTTTATAGCCATTGTAAAAACATTTCACCCGGTAAGCAGGCAGGCGGCAATTGCAGTGCAACGGGCCGATGCCAATATCACTTTGGCCAAGGCAGGGTTTGATCCGGCTTTGTACCTAACCAGTGAGCAAAAAACATTGGATGGTAAAAACTATTACACCCATACCAACCCCGAATTAAAAATACCTGCCTGGTATGGGATAGAAGTAAAAGCCGGGCTAGAAAATAACGGCGGCCAATACCTTAGTACAGAGCTTACCGAGGGCAAAACAAGTTATATTGGGCTATCCGTACCCGTGGCAAAAAACTTGTTGATGGATAAAAGGCGGGCAGCATTACAACAGGCAAAATTATTAAAAAACCAAACCGAGGCGGAGCAGCGGCTTGTGATAAACAACCTGTTGTTTGAGGCATACAACCATTACTGGAGCTGGGTGCAGGCTTACCGGGTATATCAAATAATTAGCAACGCTGTTAGTGTAAACCGGCAGCGTTTTGAGCTGGTAAAAATCGGTTTCAGGCAGGGAGACAGGCCCGCCATAGATACAGTAGAGGCGTTGGCGCAACTGCAAAATTTTGAATACCTGCTGTCTGAAAGCAACGTACAACTGCAGAATGCAGCTGTACAATTGTCTGAATTTTTATGGCTGCCCGACAATACCTACTACCAGTTGCCCGCTGATGTACAGCCAACCGTGTTGCCTGCATCGTTACCAAATTTACCTTTATTAATGCTGGAGGATTTGCTGTACACAGCCAGGCTCACACATCCCAAACTACAGAGCTTTAGTTATAAATTGGATATACTGGAAGTAGAAAGAAAACTTAAGTTTCAAAGTTTGCTGCCAACAGTAAATGTAAAAGCATACCTGCTTAATAAAGGGTATGATAATATGTTTAATGGTATTGGCAAAGCAGCCTTTTACGAAAACAATAATAAGTTTGGTATTGATGTGGGTTTGCCGCTGCGGTTAAGCGAAGGCCGTGGTGCTTACCGCATGGCCAAGCTAAAAATAGAGGAAACCAACTACGAGCTGTCTGTACAGCAGCAGGCCATAGAAAATAAAATACGTATGTATTATAACGAGTTGCTGGGGCTGCAGCAACAGGTTGCATCCTACCTGTCGGTTACTGCCAATTATCAAGCATTGCTAAGGGGAGAAGAAACCCGTTTTAAAGCAGGGGAGAGTAGCTTGTTTTTGCTAAACAGCCGGGAAAATAAAGTGC
This sequence comes from Bacteroidota bacterium, assembly GCA_039796475.1. Lineage (GTDB taxonomy): Bacteria > Bacteroidota > Bacteroidia > Chitinophagales > Chitinophagaceae > Ferruginibacter. Next base: position 13,348 of record JBDKJT010000204.1, read on the forward strand.
TGGAGGCACAGCAAAAACTAACAGCCCTTACTGCTAAATATTTTAAAACATTGCAAGCTGTACAATGGGCTGCCGGGCAACTTAAGTAATTATAATAGCAGTGCAGCAATATCACTCCAGTTGTTTACACGGGTATGCTGTTTTTCGGGGCTGCCGTAATTGTGCGGCTGTGTAAACAATATGGTTTGGCCAGAAAAATAATCGAGGTTTTTGTAATGATCATCAATCATGATGTCTCCTTTTATCACCGTTTTAATACCACAAAAAACCATTTGTTTCCAGGTTATAAACGGAAAATGCTCGTTCAGCCATTCTTGCTTTTCGGTTAAGCTTTGCGGAAACTCAGTAGCAGAAGAAACAATAAACAACTCGTAGCATTTATTTAATTGCTCCAATACTTTTTGGCTTCCTTCTATCACAGGGGCATCTCTAAAAAAAGCTTTGCTGTAAAGATATTTCCATTGGTCGCCAAAAATGTCTGCTTCCGATTTACCCATCAGCTCTTGGGTGCTAAGCCTGATGCCAGTATCTTTTTCTTTAAAATATAAAAACTGGCTATATACATCCGCCAGCACACCATCCATATCTACAATCAATCTTTTTTGTTGTTGCATTCTTTAATTATTATGTTGATCAAATCTAAATATAAAATATACAGCGCAATAGTTTACCAGCGGGTTTTCATCAAAATAATAAAATTGTATATTGTATAAATAAAACCATCATTATGCTTAAAAACCTCTTACCAGCATTTTGTGCAGGCCTTTTGCTGCTCAGCCCATTTTTAGTTGCCGCTCAGTTAGATTCTGCCGCCGGCCTCAAGCCCGAAAAGTTTGTAACCAAGCACAGTATTAAAATTGATAACAAACCAATTAATTACACCGCCACGGTTGGCACCCTTATTTTAAAAAACGAAAAAGATGAGCCCGTTGCCGCATTTGGTTACACCGCCTACACTAAAGATGGAGAAGCGGATGCCAGCAAGCGCCCGGTTACCTTTAGTTTTAATGGAGGCCCCGGCTCCTCATCTATCTGGTTGCACCTGGGTATTATGGGGCCACGCCGGGTACAGGTAAACGATCCGTCGCCCAATGGCCCGGCACCATACAAGCTGGAGGATAATAATTACAGCTTGCTGGATGTATCGGATGTAGTAATGATGGACCCCATTGGTACGGGCTTTAGCCGGGCGGTAGGCAAAGGCAAGGCGGCTGATTTTTGGAGTGTGGATGGCGATATTCGCTCGGTAAGCCAGTTTATACGCAATTATGTACACGAAAACGACCGGTGGAACTCTCCCAAATATTTGCTGGGCGAAAGCTATGGCACATTTCGTTCGGCCGGTGTTGCCGATTACTTGCAAGAAAATATGGGCATTGCAGTAAATGGGGTAGTGCTCGTTTCTAATGTACTGGATATTCGCCAGCTAGCCTTTAGCCCCGGCGATGATTTGCCTTACCTGGTTAATTTTCCTACTTATGCCGCTACCTCCTGGTATCACAATAAAGTGGCTGCTAAAGGTGCCAGCCTGGATGCTTTTTTAAAAGAGGTACGTGCCTTTACTTTTGGTGAGTATGCTGCAGCCTTAATGAAAGGCGACCAGTTGCCTGCTGCCGAAAAAGAAACGGTGCTAAATAAATTGGCTGCTTATACCGGCATCAGTAAAGATTATTGGGGTAAGGCCAACCTTCGGGTGAATCAACCCCAGTATTCGCAGGAGTTATTGCGCAATGATGGCATGATTGTAGGCCGCCTCGATTCAAGATACAAGGGCATTGCACAAAACCAGCTGGCAGAGCTGGCATTTTCAGATCCGCAATCATCCGATATCAGCCCGGCGTTTATCGCCGCCTTTATGCAATACTTATCCAGCGAACTAAAGGTGAGCAAGGATAAAAATTACAATGTAAGTGCCTACAGCTTACCTGATTTTAAATGGGATTGGAAACACCAGCGCAGCAGCGGTTTATTTGGAGATGTGGGAGCGCCCAATACTGAATTAGATTTGCTAAATGCCATGACGAATAATCCCAAATTAAAAGTGCTGGTGTTAAATGGCATTTATGATTTGGCTACTCCGTTTGGCGGATCGGAGTATACGTTTGATCATATGGGTATTGACAAAAAACTAAAAGGAAATATTACCCACAAATATTACGAGGCCGGGCATATGATGTATATCCACAACGAAAGTGCAGCCAAGTATAAAAAAGATGTAGCAGAATTTATTGCCGCCACACTAAAATAAAAAGCCCGGCTGTATTTGTTTTATCGCCCTGTAGCCCCGGTTGCAGGGCGTTTAAATTTTAAGCAGTTTTTCAAGGTAATGCTGCTTTATATTAAACAAATCTTTTAATGCCTGCACTTGCTGCAGCGCTGTGGCAGGGCTGCCAGGCTTTTGCCTTTTTACAGCAGTAATTAATATATTTTTTGGTGTATGTTCTGTAGCGATAAACTCAAATATTTTTGTTTTGTAACCATGCGCCTCCAATAGTAAGGCACGGATGGTATCGGCAACCATTTCGGCCTGCCGCTCCAGCAAAATACCATGCTGTGTTATTAGTTGCAGGGCATTGGTTGGTGCCATTTGTTTTCTAATTTGTTTATGGCAGCAAGGTGCACAAATAATTACTTTGCTACCTGCCTGTATGCCCTTGTAAATGGCATCGTCGGTAGCCGTATCGCAGGCGTGCAGTGCTATCAGCATATCGGTGCCGGCAATATCAGCTGCTTCAATACTACCTTCTTCAAAATGCAGGTGAGCAAAGCCAGCTGCGGCAGCAATAGAGTTACATTTTTCCACCAGGTCTTTTCTTAATTCAACCCCTTTTACCAAGGCTTGCTTTTTTAATTGATGTTGCAGGTAATCGTACAATACAAAAGTGAGGTACCCTTTGCCACTGCCCATGTCTGCTACTGTAAAAGCATCCCCCCAGTTAACGTCTTTAATGATGCCATCAATAATCTCTACATACTTGTTTATTTGGCGGTATTTATCCTGCATATCTTTTTTTACTTGTCCGTCGGGTGTTACCACACCCAGCAACTGCAGGTAAATATTATTATGGGCAGCTATCATTCTTTTTTTCTCTTTATCATGCTGGTAGCTGATGGCTTTACCAGTTTGTACTGCCTGGCTGCTTTTAAGCCGGGCTTTGTTGTTAAGGGTAGTAAGGTGCCAGTTGCTGGTACTGGTAAAAAGATCTGCATTTAAAAAAGTATCCTGCAGTAACTGTTGCAACTGGCTGCTGGCTTCGGCAAGGTTATAGTTTTTGGTAATGTCTTTGGTAGTATGCCTGTATACAAAACACAGCATCGCTGTATTTTTTACCAGCACAGGTTTTATAAATACATTATTCAGCAGGCTTGCTTTATTGTGTTTGTTGCCCAGTGTAAGTTTTACCAGTTGTTGATTATTAAAGGCATTTACAAAACACTGGGTAAACTCCTGCAAGGGTGTAGCCATAATTATTTTTTTAAGCTGGCACAAAACTACTGGATAAAGAGAATAGATAAATTTCTATATTCTATAAATAGGTGGCCTACATTTTACTAAACTGCGGCTTTGTACCGTTGTAGCTGAATAAGATACTTCTGAAACGCATGTTAAAAAAACGAATACGGCATTGCTGGTTATTAGTGTGGGCGGTATGCTTAATACCGGCTATCACTAATAATAAAATAGATGCACAACCCCTGGTAAAAGAGGGTATAGCAGATTTAAGAGATAAAACCTTTGATGAAAAGCCGGTAGCACTGGATGGTAATTGGTTTTTTGCCTGGAACGAATTACTTACGCCTGCACAAGCGCAACAAGCTAATATACTGGCACCATTTCCAGCATTGTGGAATGGGGCGGTTATTAATGGTAAGGCTTTGCAGGCAAAGGGTTGCGCTACCTACACTTGTGCCATTTTGTTGCCCAAAAATCACCCAAAACTAGCATTAAACATGCCCATGCTGTACAGTGCCTATAGCGTTTACATCAATGGACAGCTGGCTGCCAGTAATGGGGTGCCTGCTACATCGGCCGAGCGCTATATACCTGCCTGGGAGCCCGTAACCGTTGTATTACCAGCACAAGCAGATACCATCAGGCTGCTGATGCAGGTAGCCAATTGGTCGCATACAAAAGGAGGATGTAATAGCAGTATCACCATTCAGCAAAAGTCAGTAGCTTTTTTTGAAAGGGTTCGTAATATCACCACCGACTTTTTTTTGTGTGGTTGCTTGTTTATGGGTGGGCTTTTCTTTTTGGCGCTTT
>JBDKJT010000205.1:0-10435 GCA_039796475.1 Bacteroidota bacterium
TGGTAAATCCGCTTAACTTTTATTTTGAAGCATGCTACCAGGGCGAACGTAAAATGCTGCATATGGCCATTTTTAGGTTTGCACCACCGCTTACCTACGTGGTATTGTTATATGCATTTAACTCGTTTTCGAGCGGCAGTATTTATTACAATGCTTTTTTGTACTATGGTAGTTACTTTTTTATCTACCTGTTTTTGTTGTGGAGTGATAAACCCATTTTTAAAAAAGGTACCAGCGAGTGGAAGGATTTACAATTACAGCACAAATCGTTTGGCATACAAGTATACTGGGGTTCGTTGTGGGGGGTAGGTGTAATATACCTGCTGCCATTGCTGGTAGGCTATTTTAACATCAATAATGTAGAGGTGGGGCATTACAGCCTTGCCCTTAGTTTTATTATGCCGCTATCAATATTACCCGGCATAGTGGGTACCTCTAACTATAAAAGCTATATCACCTTACCCACCATCCCAAAAAATAATTTTAAAAAAGTAATACTGGCATCACTCAGTTTGCAGGTTGCTTTAATATTGGGGGTAGATTTTATTATTGATTTTTTCCTGGGCGAAAAATATAAGGAAGTAAGTTTTCTTATAAAAATCGGTTCGTTTGGTGCAATCCTGCATGGCTTTGGCGATTTTGTAAACAAATTTTTGCTTGCAAAAGGCGAATCTAAGTATTTAAAAAAGGTTTCTATTGCTGTGGGCATTGTACAGCTGGTATCATCTTTAATATTAATAAAACTGTATTCAGCCACCGGTGGCATCATTGCTAAATCGCTTGGCTCATTGGTATTTTTTGGTGCACTTTTTTATTTTTATTATAAAAAATATGTGGTAGAGGGATCGGAAGGAATAAAAATTGTAACCACCGAAGCTGCACCCACCGAAAAAATACCGGCAGAATAAAACAATCATTACAAATGTCTGTAATCACTGAAAAAATAATATATCGGCTAAGAGGTATAAAACTGCAGTTGCTGGGCACAATCAGCACCATGCAAATGGGCGTAATAATGGTTTTAAAAGGCGTTACACATGGCCGGTCGGTTCGCTTTTGGGGCAAAGCCTGTGTGGTAAAGTATCCGGGCTCCTCTATTGTAATTGGCACGGGCAGTAGTTTTAGAAGCGATGCCAGTTCTAACCTGATTGGGGTTAATCGTAAATGCATCCTGTCTACCCATAGCAAATCGGCCAGTATTGTAATTGGAGATAACTGTGGCCTTAGCGGTACCTCTATCGGTGCAAAAGAAAAAATTGTACTGGGTAACGAGGTGCTTTGCGGCGCCAATACGCTTATTACAGATTTTGACTGGCATGGTATTGACCCCACCCGGCGCAGAAATTACTCCGGCGATTCAAAACCGATTATAATAGGCAACAATGTTTTTATTGGATATGGCACGGTGGTATTAAAAGGGGTAACTATTGGAGATAATAGTGTAATAGGTGCCAACAGCGTTGTTACAAAAGATATACCCTCCAATGTTATTGCTGGCGGCAACCCTTGCAGGGTTATAAAAAATTTATAGCAATCAATCGAAATAACATGAAGTTAACCTGTATTTGCTCGGGCAGGTATCCTGCCGAACATGCCGCCGCCATCAGGCATCACCTGCTGGCAAAAGGCTTAACCGAGCTGGGCCATTCTGTAGAGTTTTTAATACTTTTCCCCCAGCGCTGGCAGGGCCAAACCCAGCTTAAGCAAGATGGAATTAATTTTGTAGAGCTCAACCATTACAACGGCAGTAATAAAGTGGCAAAAAAAATCCACTATTTTAAAGCCATCAGCAAAACAAAAAAAATTATTACCCAAAAAAAGCAAAACAATGAGGTAGATGCCATTATTGTTTTTAGTACAGATGCATATACCAATCGGATAGCGGTACAGCTTGCGCAAAAACTGGGTATTAAAATATTTTGTGAACGTACGGAGTTTCCTTACGTGTATTATGATAAACCCCTTAAACATAAATTGATGCTTAAGGTGTTTTTAAATGTGCTGCCCCGTTTTGATGGTGTGTTTGCCATCAACGATAAATTGATAGAATACATGCGGCAGTACAACCCCAATACCCAAAAAGTACTTACTGTTGTAGACCTTGCTTTTTTTAAAACCAGCCAGCCTAGCCCCTATCCATTTGCCTATATTGGCTACTGTGGCACTATCAGGGGCACAAAAGATGGAGTGCCCATTTTAATTGAAGCCTTTGCAAAAATCACCCACCAGTTTCCTGGCTTAAAATTGGTATTGGTAGGCGATAATGCCAACAAAGGATTAATAAAAGATACACTGGATAAAATTGAAGCATACCAACTGCAGGACAAAGTAGTATTTACAGGCCATATAGACAGGGATATGATGCCCGTTATACTGGGCAATGCACAAATACTGGTAGTATCTAAGCCAGATAATGCACAAAACGCCGGTAATTTTCCAATTAAAATTGGCGAATACCTGGCCACTGGTGTACCGGTGGTGGTAACCAATGTAGGAGAAATTCCGCTGTTTATAAAAGATGGAGAAAATGGCTACCTGGCCCAGCCCAACAGCGCAGAGGCTTTTGCTCAAAAAATGGCTGAAGCTTTAGCTGATCCGGCAAAAGCAAAAGAGGCCGGAAAAAAAGGCCAGTTGGTAGCACAAAACAACTTTGGCTATGTAAGCCAGGCTGCCGTGATAGCTAACTTTATACAACAAAAATTATCGTAACCAGTACGCCCACTACCCCATTGAAAACTATTTTGGTAAACTGGCAGTACAGCAAAATATAAATACATGCTACAACAGTCTCCAACAAAAACGATGCTTGCCGCACCCAAAAAAATAAAAAAAGACCACAAGATGACCATTCTTTTTTTGGCAGATAATATTGGCGGAGGTGGAAAAGAAAGAAGGATGCTGGAGCTGATTAAATCACTCAGTAAAGATCCCGCTAACAAAATTATACTCATTTCTATATCAGATATGGGTACAGGTTACGACTATATGTACGACTTTCCCATCAGTATTATTGAAACCGATCGGGACCGCAAGTACAGCATCAAACCTTACTTTGTTATAAAAGGTGCCATTCAAAAGTATAAGCCAGATATTGTACACTCCTGGGGTACCATGTGCAGCGTGTATATGCTGCCTATGCTGCCCTTTAGAAAATTTAAATTTATCAACGGTATTATTGCAGATGCACCCGTGCATATACCATGGCATCATAAAAACTACTTGCGGGGGCGGCTTACTTTTTTATTTTCGGATGTGGTACTGTCTAACTCACTTGCAGGTATACGCAGCTACGATGCACCTGCCGGCAAAACATATTGTATTTACAATGGTATAGATATGGGGCGCTTTAGCAACCTGCCTGATAAAGATGAGCTTAAAAAAAGCCTGGGCATTGGTTCGTTTAAATTTATCGCAGGTATGGTTGGGGCCTTTCACGACCGTAAAGATTTTGAAACTTTTACGCAAGCGGCCATTCGCATTACTGCCATCCACCCAGACATTTGTTTTTTATTAATTGGCGAAGGCAAAAACAAAGAACCCATCGAAGCAACAATACCCACACATCAAAAAAACAATATCCGCTTTTTAGGCCGACGGTCTGATGTAGAAGCGTTGATACAAGTAATGAATGTAGGGGTGCTTTGTACCAACAGCGATTTGCATGGCGAAGGTGTTTCTAATTCTATCATCGAATACATGAGCTTACAAAAGCCTGTAATTGCTACAGAAGGTGGCGGCACCAATGAGGTGGTGGAAGATGGCGTAAATGGTTTTATGATTGAAAACCGGGGTGTAGAAACGCTGGTAAATAAACTCCTGTTTTTTTATAATAATCCACAAGCAGCAGCACAAATGGGGCAAAATGCCTTAAAAACTATACAAACAAAATTTATGCTCGACAGGATGACCCGGGAATTTATTGCAGTATATAATGGGGAAAAATTAACCAACCGTGTTCATAATTAAAAAAACTCCAACATGTTAAAAAAAGATTTTTAGCTAATTTCACATTAGCATCCTTTATAATCTGGCCCTTTAATGCAAATAATACCAAGCCCATTAACCTTAAGCCTGAAAAACAAACAAAACAATAATATCCTAACGTACATATATGATCACCGCTTTTAGAAATAAAGTAGGTAGCCTGCTCGCCAAAGCTCTTATAAAATCAGGCATCGTAAAATCAGCAGCCCAACGGGTGCAACGGGGAGACTATATCCTCTCTCTTTGTTTTCATGCACCTGGCAAAGATTTTTTTGAATCTTGCATTCAATGGCTTTCAAAAAATGGGTTTCATTTTATTTCTGTACAACAGCTGGAAATGGTTGTAAATGGTGAGTTGCCTTTTCCTAAAGGAGCGGTGCTTATTACCATTGATGATGGTTGGCAAAGCAACCTGGATAATATTGTGCCGGTGGCGGTACAAAATAAAGTTCCTGTAGCCATATTTGTAAGTACCGAGGCGGTAGAAAAAGGTAATGGCTATTGGTGGTCGTATATTGCCGAAGCCCGAAAAATGGGGCTTTCAAAAGAGTCTGTCGAATTTTTTAAATCAATCGACAATGAGGACCGTATTAAAATTATTGAAGAAACAAAAAACAAAATTACCATCAACCGACAGGCACTTACCATTGAGCAAATACGAGAAATTGCCCATAGTGAGTATGTTGCCATTGGCAGCCATAGTGTATCGCACCCAATTTTACCAAGGTGCTCTAATGCAGAATCAAAATATGAAATTAGCCAATCAAAGCAGATGATTGAAGATTGGCTTGACATACCCGTTAAATATTTTGCTTACCCAAATGGCGATTACTCAAACAGGGAAATAAGCCTTTTAAAACGCTTTGGTTACACTATTGCCTTTAGTACCGAGCAAAAATACCTGTCTAAAGAAAAGTTACAGCAACGCTATGCACTCCCCCGATTTATGGTGGTAGAAAGTGCCACATTTGAAGAAAACATTTGCCGCATTGTAGGTGCATGGCCGCTTAAACCCAAAAAACGAAAAGTAGTTTATCCCTAAACAAGCTGCATTACTACAATCGCATATCCTTTTTTGCTTACCAGCCAAACCCGCTTGTTATTGATAGTTTATTAAAATGTTCAATAATATTAGCAGCATATTTACGTTGTATTACCAAGTAAAATAACTATCTGTTTTACCAACTTTACCCGTAAGTGCAGGCTAGTATATTTATACCCCCCAATTTAAACAAATGAAGGATTATTGTAAGCATGTACTTTTTGTTGGGCCGCACTACAGTTTAAGAGGCGGTATGGCATCGGTACTGGAGGTATACTCCCGAACGATACAAAATTTTAATTTTTTATCTACCTACTACAAAAAAAATCCGCTGCTAAGCATGCTGTATTTTGCCAAAGCAATGGCCAGCCTGCTGTACATTTTTATTAGCAACCGGCAAATAAAAATTGTTCATATTCATGCAGCCTGCCGGGGTAGTTTTATACGCAAAAGCATTGTACTGCTGGCATCAAAATTATTTGGCAAAAAAACCATTTTGCATATACATGGTGGCGAGTTTAAAGCATACTATGCCAATGCCGGCATTTTAAAACCATATATTGCCTACATCCTCAATGCCGCTACAGAGCTGGCTGTGCTTTCGGAAGAATGGAAAATTTATTTTGATGGAGTAACGCAAATACCCAAATCGGTAGTGGTAAACAACCCTGTGTTTATGCCGGATGCTGTACCCGCCAATAAAGTTAGCAGCCCGGTTAACCTTTTGTATTTAAACCATGTTACCAGTAAAAAAGGCTTGTTTGATATTGTAGATGTTTTCATTAAAAATAAGGAGGCTTTACAGGGTGTATTTAAATTAAATATTGCTGGCGCCGGTGCCGAGCTGGATAAATTGCAGCAGCTAATTACTAACCACCAATTGCAACAACTGGTAGAATACAAAGGCTGGGTAAGCGGCAGCCAAAAAGATGAGCTTATACGCAACTGCAACGCTTTTATCCTTACCTCCTATTACGAAGGATTGCCCATGTCTATACTAGAATCAATGGCCTGGGGCAAACCCATCATTTCATCTAACGTAGGTGGGATACCAACCATTGTAAAACCCGGCATTAACGGCTGGTTGTTAAAAGCCGGCGATACCCAAGCGCTGGAGGCGATATTGATGGAGATAAAAAATGATAACACGGTGCTGGAAAAATACAGTACCGGATCATTAGCTATTGTGCAAGATTACTCACCCGAAAAAGTGGTGGAAAAACTAAATGAAATATACAGCCCTTTGCTGGGCAACAAAAAAATAATAAAAAATGAAGCCATGGTTGTGTAATACAATATTGGCTGCCTCTCAATAATCACCCTCCCTTAAAAAAACTACTTAATTAATTATGAAGATATGGTTCGACATTTCTAACTCGCCGCATGTTAACATGTTTTATCAGTTAATAAAAGAGCTGGAGTCAGACGGTCACGAAGTAATAATTACTTCCCGGCCTTTAGCAAACACCATTGCATTGCTTGATCAGAAAGGGCTTAAGCACACCACGGTAGGTGAGCATTATGGCAAAAGCTTTTTTAAAAAAGTGTTTGGTTATCCCATTAGGGTAAATCAGTTGAGAAAATTTTTACGCAATCAAAAAATTGATGTTGCCATTTCTCAAAGCTCCTTCCACTCTCCTGTTGTAGCTAAGTTAATTGGGGTTCCTTCCATTTATACCAACGATAATGAGCATGCAATGGGTAACAAGCCTGCATTTATATGTGCCAGTACTATTTTAATACCTGAAAATTTAGCGATTGAAAAAGTTGCAACAGCGGGCGTATCTGCAAGTAAAGTAAAACAATACCCCGGTGTAAAAGAAGGCATTTACTTGTGGAGTAAGGGTGAAGTGATACAAGAAAAGAGAAAGCAAATGACACCCGGCAATGTAAAAATATACATAAGGCCCGAGCCCCAAACTGCACAGTACTACAAAGGCAAAGAAAATTTTTTGGATGATACCATACTTGCGTTGCAGGATAAATACAAGATTATTGTATTGCCAAGAGATGCCAACCAAAGCGCTCACTATAAGCAAGCAAAATTTAATAAAACGTTTGTTCCCGATAAGCCCTTAGGTTTTGATGAAATAGCAGCAGACTGTACCATTTTTGTAGGTGCAGGTGGCTCAATGACGAGAGAGATGGCCATACTCGGTATTCCAACAATATCAGTATACCAGGATGATTTACTGGATGTAGATTCGTTTCTGTTATCTAAAGGCCTGATGCTGCATGAGCCCAACATCACCCCCGAAAAAGTAACCAGCTATATTGAAAGTTTACAAAATGCACCACCTGCATTAGAGTTAATGAACAAAGGCAAAGAAGCATATAACTTATTTAAAAATGAAATTTTAAAATTCGAAAAAAAATGACAAGAGTTGCATTAATTGGCGCAGGTAAAATGGGGATATCGCACCTGGCAATTTTGGGTGCACACCCGGATGTACAAGTAGTAGGCGTTGCAGACACATCCAAGATAGTAACAGATGTGCTGGGCAAATATTCAAACTTTGAATGCTTTGCCGATTATCAAAAAATGCTGGATAAAACAAAGCCCGAAGCTGTGTTTGTAGCTGCCCCCACCAAATTTCATGGCAGCATTGTAAAAGAACTGCTGCAAAAAGGCATACACGTTTTTGTTGAAAAACCTTTTTGTTTAAATGTAAACGAGGGTGCCGAGCTGGTGCAACTGGCCAAACTAAAAGGGGTGGTTACACAAGTAGGCTACCACAATAAATTTATTGGCACATTTGAAGAGGCCAAACGAATCATCAGCAGTGGTGCTTTGGGCGATTTACAGCATTTTTTAGGCGAAGCATATGGCCCTGTAGTTGTACGTAAAAAAGCCGACACCTGGCGCTCCAAGCCAGAAGAAGGCGGCGGCTGCCTGCTGGATTATGCATCGCATGTAATAGACCTGCTTAACTACCTGGTAGCCCCTATCGATAAAGTGCACGGCGCTTTATTAAAATCCATTTATTCGGGCAATGTAGAAGATGCAGTATATGCACTCCTTGAAACAAATAACAAACTCTCTGGTGTACTACAGGTAAACTGGAGCGATGAAACATACCGTAAAATGTCTACCTCGGTTACTGTTATAGGCGATAAAGGAAAAATTATTGTGGATGCAACCGAACTAAAAATTTACTTTAAAGAAGCCAACTGCCCTCAACCTTACAGCAGGGGATGGAATATTAAACACATCAACGATTTTGCAGAAGAGGTAAGCTTTTATTTAAGGGGCGAAGAGTACTCGGCACAAATCGACTACTTTATAAAAGCCATACAGGGTAAAGTAACCAACAATAAAAACACCTTTGAAAGCGCATGGCTTACAGACAGCGTAATTGATAAAATCAAAAAAACAAAAAACTAATTCAGATGGAAAGAATATTATTTGGAGATAATCAGTTCTTTGGCGTAAACCATGTGTCGGACGAAAAATCAAGAGCGCAGGCTATAAAATTTAAAGAAGATAAAACCATTTTAAGAACCATAGACATTGCAAGGGAAGAAGGTGTTAACACCTTTATGTGTACCACACACGACCGTATTAGCAATGTTTGTGATCTTATCAGGCTGGAGCCTGCCAAATACAGCGGCTTTAATATTTATCCATGTATGCCTTATGCCCACAAGTATGCCAATGCAGTAACAGAGCTGGGCATTGTGGGCACTTTAAAAGAGTATGTACCCGGTAACTTTTTTGGATCGCTTTTTAAAGGTGGGCTGGCCTTTGTATCAAAAGATTATATGTCGATGATGGAGTTACTGATTGACGCAGAAATGAAAATGTTTAAAGGCATCAACACACCGGTTATTTTTATTCAAAATGTATTAACCGATTTGATAATGGGCCTTGGCATGAAAGATATACTTAAGTCATACCACGATTACATCATTAAAAAATACAATGCAGAGCCTGCTTATATTACCATGAATATGCCCATGTTGCTGGATATGCTGGAAAGCGTGGGTATTAAAAACCCCATCATCTGCTCCTCTATTAACATTGATGGATTTAGGATGAGTGGCGGCAAGGCATTGTACGAAAAAACATTACACGAAAAACAAGTACGTGGCATTGCCATGCAGGTACTATCGGGTGGCGCTACCCCAGTAAAACAAGCACTGGAATATGTATGCAACCTGCCCAAAATAGAGTCTATCTTGTTTGGTGCATCTTCCAGGGGCAACATACACGAAACGGTATCACTGATTAAACAGTTTGACGAAAAAAGAGGATAGTAAGTAAATAATTATATACCGCATGTTGTTTAATTCCTTAGGCTTTGCAGTTTTTTTACCAATAGTGTTTATACTATATTGGTTTATTACCAATAATAGTTATAAGAAGCAGAACATTTTACTATTGCTAGCAAGCTATTATTTTTATGCATGCTGGGATTGGCGATTTATGTTCTTACTTATATTCAGCACTTTGCTTGACTATTACACAGGGCTAAAAATGGATGAAGCTGATAGTAAGGCAAAAAAGAAATTTTGGTTCTGGCTAAGTATTACGGTAAACTTGGGTTTTCTCGGCATATTTAAGTATTATAATTTCTTTGCAACATCATTTGCAGAGCTGCTTTCTGGTTTTGGGCTACACGTAAACGTTTGGACACTTAAAGTAGTGCTGCCCGTTGGTATTTCTTTCTATACATTCCACGGGCTGAGTTATGTAATTGATATTTATAAAGAAAGAATAAAGGCCGAAAAGAATTTTATTGAGTATGCAGTATTCGTTTGTTTCTTTCCGCTATTAGTAGCCGGACCTATTGAAAGGGCTACACATCTATTACCACAGATAAAAAGAGAACGTACTTTCAGCTATACAAAAGCGATTGATGGTATGAGGCAGATATTGTGGGGCCTTTTTAAAAAGGTGGTAATTGCAGATACCTGTGCCCAATATGCCAACAGTATTTTTGCCAATTCCGAAGCATACAATGGCGCTACTTTAGCATTGGGTGCATTGTTCTTCACCTTCCAGATCTATTGCGATTTTTCCGGCTATTCAGATATTGCATTGGGTACAGCAAGGTTGTTTGGTATGGAGCTGTTAAGAAATTTTGCCTTCCCCTATTTTTCAAGAGATATAGCAGAATTTTGGCGGCGCTGGCATATTTCTTTATCCAGCTGGTTCAGAGATTACTTATACATCCCATTGGGTGGAAGCAAGGGCGGCACCTGGATGAAAGTGAGAAATACTTTTATCATTTTTTTGGTAAGTGGGTTTTGGCATGGTGCTAACTGGACATTTATAGTGTGGGGAGCTTTAAACGCATTATATTTTATGCCTTTATTGTTAACCAATAATAACCGGGCAAATCTTGAAACAGTTGCCCAGGGTAAATTGTTACCCAGTTTTAGAGAACTGGCAGCAATGATTACCAC
>JBDKJT010000206.1:0-4773 GCA_039796475.1 Bacteroidota bacterium
GGCTATTTTTTCTTTTTCCAACAATCGTTTACATGATCATCTACCATACCACTTGCTTGCATAAAAGCATAGCAAATGGTAGAGCCAACAAACTTAAAGCCCTGCTTTAGCAAATCTTTGCTCATCGCATCCGAAATGGCTGTTTTGGCTGGTACTGCTGAAAGGTTTGTTGGCTTATTTATAATTGGTTTGCCAGCAACAAATTGCCAGATGTATTTATCAAAACTGCCATAGTTTTTTTGTATGGCTAAAAAAGCTTTTGCATTGGTTACAAAGGCATTTACCTTTAGCCGGTTGCGGATGATACCCTCGTTTAGGAGTAGTTTTTCAATTTTTGCTGGGCTGTATTTTGACATTTTAACGGCATCAAAATTGTCAAACGCTTTGCGGTAGTTGTCTCTTTTGGCCAATACGGTGTACCAGCTTAAGCCTGCCTGTGCGCCTTCCAGGCAAAGCAATTCAAACAGTTTTTGATCATCATGCAATGGTATGCCCCACTCGGTATCGTGGTAATTTTTATACAAATCATCCTTTAAGCACCAGCTGCAGCGAATTTTTTCTTTTGTCATACTAGTATGTTGCGATATTTTACCTGGCTATTTTTTACTGATTTTTTAACTAAGGTACCGGATCATATCCATGGCCGCCCCAGGGATGGCAATGGGCAATACGCTTAATGGTAAGCCATAAGCCCTTTATGGGGCCATATTTTTTAAGCGCCACAATACCATATTGTGAGCAGCTGGGTGTATACCGGCACTTGTTACCCAACCATGGCGATACTACCAACTGGTATAGTTTTATCAGGGCTATCAACGGCCAGCTAAGTATTTGCATCAGTTTTTTCATGGGCCATTTTTTTTATCCGATGTATGATGTGGGCCATTTTTTCTTTTACCAGCTCGAATACCGGTATTTCGTTGCTGGTATAAATAATAAATACCTGCAACTGCAGTTTATTTGCAATTGCCAGTTCTTTTATTTCGGTTGCCTGCAAGCGGTACGCCTCTCTCATCAACCGTTTGATTCGATTACGCTGGGTAGCTTTTTTAAAATGCCGTTTGCTTACACTAAATGCTGCCTGCAGCCGGGGTGCTTGTGCAGGTGTACTGTTTAGGTATATTACTTTAAACGGAAATACCGAAAAAGAGCGGCCTGCAGCAAATAATTGCTCAATATCCTTCCGGCTTTTTAAGCGTTCGTTTTTGCCAAGTGTATATCGTTCTTTTTCTTTCAATATGTCAAAATTAAAAAAGCTCTCCTAAGAGAGCTTAAATATATTTGATATTACGCTGCGATTTTACAGCGGCTTAACCTGCTTTATTTTTTACCAAAGCGTTCGTCAGAAACGGTTAGTTTATGACGTCCTTTTTTACGGCGGCTGGCCAATACTTTGCGGCCGTTAGCTGTTTGCATACGCTCACGAAAACCGTGTACAGATTTACGGCGGCGTACATGCGGTTGGTATGTTCTTTTTTTACCTGGCATTGTTGTAAGATTTTCCTTTTAAAAATAATTTTTAAAACTCTTTTAGTTACACTCACCAGGGCACCATCCCTGCTGTTTGTGAAAGGACGGCGAAGGTAGGGTTTTTTGGCGTTGCTGCCAGCATTTATTGCGATTATTTTTCTATTTAAGGCTTAAGTGGCTTGATTTGATGGGTTTACCATAAAAAATAGCCGCCTTAGCATCAAAATCACTTGCTGAATCGGTGGTGTAAAATAGCTGCTGGCTACCCGTGGTACAGTTTTCCTTTATTTCGGGATGCCGTACCAAATAATCGGCCAGGCTATCTGCTACGATGCTACCCTGCGAAATAATATGAGTGCCTGCAGGTACATATTGCTGTATTTTTTGTATTAGCAGGGGGTAATGTGTACATGCCAGCAAAACAGCATCTATACCGGCAGATTGGGCCAGCAACTGGTTGATGCTTTTTTCAACAAAATAATCTGCGCCATTGCCCTCGTGTTCGTTGTTTTCAATCAGTGGCACCCACATAGGGCACGCCTGTTGGTATACCTGTGTACCCGGAAAAAACTTTTCTATTTCAATCAGGTATGAGCCAGATTGTACCGTGCCGCTAGTACCCAAAATGCCGATTTGGCCATTTGTAGTAAAGTTGCCAATTACTTCGCTGGTGGGCCTTATAACACCGAGTACCCTTTTGGATGGATGAAGTTTTGGTAAATCGTTTTGCTGTATGGTACGTAAGGCTTTTGCAGATGCCGTATTGCAGGCTAGTATCACTATTGGGCAACCCTGGCTAAAAAACCATTGTACACATTGTAAGGTGTATTGGTACACCGTATCAAAGCTACGGGTACCGTATGGTGCCCGTGCATTATCGCCCAGGTAGATATAATCATACTGGGGCAGGCGGGCAGTGATCTCTTTTAATACGGTTAAGCCGCCATAACCACTGTCAAAAACACCAATAGGGCCTTTTGTCATACCTCAAAAATAATAAAGCCATCCTTATACAAGGATGGCTTTATTATATATCTTTTAGAAACTTATTGTTTTGGTTTTACACCTGTACCGGCAGCTGGTGCTGGGGCAGGGTCTTTAATACCCAATTTCTTTTTTACCAGGGGTAAAATATCTTCGCCGGGAGGGCCAACCAATACGGCAGAAGCTTCTAATACATAAGCATAACCGCTTTCTTTGGCTACTGTTTTAATAGTTTCAAAAGCTTTGTTACGGATAGGTATAATCAACTCTTGTGATTTTGCCTGTATCAGCTGTTGCATGGTTTGGTTCCAGCCTTGTACTTTTTGATACAATTGTATCAGGTCGTTTCTTTTAAGGTCTTTAGTAGTAGCAGAATATTTAGCAGAGTCAGCTTGAAAAACGCTGTCTTTTTCGCTTAACTCCTTCAGGTAATCATTACCCTGCTGTTGTAAAGAGTTTTGATAGTCTTGTAATTGTGTGTTTGCTTTCTCAGCTTCTGGCATTGCCCCGATTAAATCTTCGGTGCTGATATAGCCAATTTTACCCTGAGAAAATGCTGTACCTGTAAAGCCCAACATTGAAATTGCCAATACGGCTACTAAGGCTAATTTTTTCATTGTAGTTTTTAAATGTTTATTGTTTTGTTTGATAGTTTGTTTTTGCAGCATAATAGCTGCATCCACTAGCTTTATTATAATTTATTTAACACCCAAATATTTAAGCACATCATCGCTCCTGTCTAATTTGGGGTCGGCAAAGATAACGGTAATTCCTTCACTTTTATCCAAAATAAAATCATAAGATTTATCAACAGCCAATTTTTGGATTGCCGTGTAAACCTTGTCCTGTATGGGTTTTATCAGTTCTTGTCTTTTTTTAAACAAATCACCTTCAAAACCAAAGCGTTTGCGCTGCAGGTCTCTTAATTCCTTATCCTTATTAAATAATTCGTCTTCTCTTTTCTTTTTTAATTCGTCGCTTAGCATTACTTGCTCTGCATCATAGTCTTTATACATTTTATCCAAGTCTGCCTGTTTGCGTTCAATTTCTTGCTGCCATTGGGCGCTAAACTGGTCTAGTTTGGTTTGCGACTCTTTGTATTCAGGCAGTTTTTCTAGTATATATTTAGAATCAATCACTGCATAGCGCTGTGCATATACCCATACCGATGCCAGCAACAATATGCAACTAATCAACAATGCCTTTTTCATGGTGATGCTATTTATTTATTTTGAAAAATGATGCGATAGTTAAAATGGGTTATTGTGGCTCCTGGCCCAGCATAAAGGTAAATTTAAAGGCGTTTTTAATGGGCTCGTTGGCTTTAATCCGGTCAAATCCAATACCATAATCAAACCCAAGCAAACCAAACATTGGTAAAAAGAAACGCATACCTAACCCTGCAGAACGGCGTAGTTTAAAAGGATTGTACTCTTTAAAAGTATACCATCCGTTTGCTGCTTCAAAAAATGCCAGACCATATATTGTACTGTTGGGGTTGGTACTTAAGGGGTACCTTAACTCAACGGTGTATTTATTAAAGATGGTAAAATACTCGGTAGGGTTAACATTTTCGGGGTTAACCTTGGGGTCGGAGCTGGAGTAAATTGGGTAACCCCTGTGGGCAATAATATCGTACCCCAACAAACCAAACTGGTTGCTTAAACCGGCATCGCCCAGCTGAAATCTTTCGAAAGGTGATACAGGCCTGTTTTTACTATACCTGCCTATAAAGCCATATTTAGCGGCTACTTTTAAAATAAACTGCTTATTTTTTTCGGCTCCTTTTGCTACCCCAATTGGTACATAATACTCACCAGTAAACAACCATTTATGAAACTCTGGCAAATTGTACTCGCCATCTGTTTTTTTAGCAATGCCCAGCATGGTATAAGGCAGGGTAAACTGGCCACTTAATAAAAAGTTTGATCCACCCGTGGGGAAAATGGGGCTGCCTTGTGCGGCATTACGGGCCAGTGCCAGCCTTAAGCTGATATTAGAAGAAGTGCCATTGTTTAATCCACCAAAACCACTTACGGCATAATTACGCAATTTATATTGCTGAAAATTTAGGGAGGTGATTAAAGAAAAATAATCATCCGGCCATTTTAACTGTTTGCCCAAGGCTACGCTGGCGCCTAAAATACGCAGGTAAGAGGTATCGCCACAGGAGCGGCAAAATTGGCCGTATTGATTATACGAGTTAGATTGGCGGGTATTGTAAAAACTTACCGAAAATGAGTTTCGTTTTTTACCGCCCAGCCAGGGTTCGGTAAACGAAAGGTTATAGGTACGAAAAGCCCGCCCGTTTGATTGTAT
>JBDKJT010000207.1:0-22837 GCA_039796475.1 Bacteroidota bacterium
TAGCCATTGAGTTTTATGTGCTTTTTATTATTGCTTTAAAAGCAGTGTACGAGGTAAGTGAGCTGATAAATATGCATGCTGCACAAAATGAGTTAATACAAAGCACTGTATTTAGTGCCAAAAATATATTGGCACGTACGGCGCTGGAGTTGCCCGATCCCGAGTTAAAAATACTGGGCATTGATCCATTTAAAAGGATATCTAAAAAAAACCTGTTTATACTGGGCTTATTGTATAAAGCAAAAATTATCATCACCAATATGCTGTTAAAATACCTGCTGCTTTTTACAGTAGGCAAAACACTGTTGGGTGTATCTATATTGTATATAGCCATACCAGTGGAATGTTTTTGGAACAGTGTAGTGTTGCTAAGGGTAGTAAAAGAAGCCCGCCTGCGATTGTTTGGGTTTGCACTGGCTAATCGTATAGCCAACGAGGTATTACAGCAACAGCGGCTGCAACAATTATCACCGCTGGCGCAGGCAGGCTGTATAAGGGCTATTGGTAATGCAGTGGTGATGTCAAAAAATTATCATCCTAATATGATGATACTGCTGATAAGGTTTCAGCAATTATTGCATATTGAAGGTGAAAATAAGTACGATGATTGGCAAATGTTTATCAATACGCTTAATAGTGTGGCGGTGCATGAGCGCCATTTTTTACTCGACTTGTTTACCGTGTCAGCGGCTTTTGACGGCCGCCTGAGCGATTTAGAACAAGGCAGCCTTAAAGAAGCATATGGGCCCGACTATACCCTTTACCAACCCCGTTTAATGCGGCTTACCCAGTGCCTGCAACAGGGCCGGCTAAACGAAGCCTTGTTGTTGTGTCAGCTTGATTTTACGGCCGGATAAGCAAACCGGATGGCAGGCGAAATACCGCTGCGGCATAAAAGTGATTTTAAAAAAGTGCTATATTCATTCAGTAAAATTGATTTGTTGATATTTGTTTACCTATTTTAAAATGATTACCCGGTTGATGAAGGATAATGGCACTCCCCTAAAGTTAACTGCCTGGTTGATGATGCTTTTTTTAGGCATTTTACCAGTAAAGGCTCAAACAGATTCGTTTGTAAAAACAGACAGTGCCCTTGTGCAGCTGCAGCATCAATTTAAACAAGCGATGCAGTTGCTCGACAATGAGGATACAACAAAAGCATCACCTGTTTGGCCAAATATTGATGCCCGGCTTTTTTATGCTAACCTGCGTAAAAATTTATTACATCCCGAAAAAATTAACCAGGGCAAGGCTACCAATTTTTGTGGGTATGCAGCCATTACACATATCCTTATCAAATACCGGCCCCTTGTTTTTACAAAAGCCATCCTGGCATTGTATCATACAGGGCAGGCAAGTTTTCCAGACAAAACCCTGCAGCCATCAGAGCGAATACGCCAGGCAGTAGGTACTTTAAAAAGAAAGGGTGAGCTGGATGTGCTGCATGCCGATCAATTATGGTTTTTAACCCTTGCCGAGGAGTTTAAAGGCTATGTAAATATTTTTGATCATAAGTATAAGCCGGGTGACGAAAATGCTATTTGGGCAGCCACCAACTTTAGTAAGTTTAACCGGATGCTAAGAGTGTTGGGTGGGTTTAAAACAAAATCGGCAGGGTCGGATTTATTGCGGCCATTTAAAAGTAATTTTTACGATTATATCACCAGCCAGTTGCAAGCCGGTGTAGTACTCATGTACATCAATAGCAAATACCTGCATCCCAGTAAATACACCCTGTTTAAGTTAAGGGCACCTACCCATTTTATAGTATTATACGAGATGTATAAGATTGATGATATGATTGAAATAAAATACTGGGATTATGGCTTAAAAACCGAACAGCTAATTACTAAAAAAAGGCTGCGTAAGTTAATATTTGGTGTAACCACCATTACAGAAAAAAACTATGAAAAAAATTAATTACTGCTGCATACTATTACTGCTGGCAATATGGGCATCCTCCTGTGCTGTAAGCTCCGAGCGTAAATCAGCAGCGTATTACAACAAAAATAAACTGGCCATTAACCAGCTGCGTTTTTACTTTGATACCTTGTACAGCCAGCAACCGTTTTCTGCCGGATTTACTGATCGTTCGTTTAAATATTATGTAATGGAAGTTACCACCGATACACTCCGTTATATTTACAATACCGAGCAAAGTGAAGCCAAGTTGTTTGAAACCATTAAAAAGTTTAATTACGATGCCGATATCCTGCGTAAGATGGCTACCAAGATGAAAGAGATAAAATGCCTGTGGTTGGATAAGTCATCCTTTTATATCGATAATAAAAAAGAAACGGTTACTTTTTTCTCCTTTAAATCGGTACTGGTAGACAAGCCTTTTACCGAAAATAAATACTACACACTCATTTTTTTAGATAAGCCAATTGAGCATCCTGCCATAAAAGCCCGGGTAACCAAAGGGGAGTTGGTTAAGATAAACGACCTGGTATATTTTACCATTGCCAATCACTTCAGGTAATGTTACGATGCCGCTTTTTGCGCTGGTATTCTACCGATACCACTACCAGTAGTATATTAATCGCAAATAGGATGATGGCTACCTGCAGCCAATTTTTATTACTCTGCTGTTGTGCTTCATACCTGTAATCAAAACTGTATAAATCTCCTTGTTTTGTGTGGATGTTTACAATCCTGTTATACCGGGTAAAAAAATTAATCCGGTAAAAATGCGGCAAACTAGTAATAGGGAAATACAAGCCTACGGTATCACCTTTTTTTAATTGTTGCAGGTAGCTGCAATCTGTAGCAAAGCGGTAATCGTTTTCCAATAAGCGGCAAGGTTTGTTCACATAATCCAGCTCAAAATTGTAATAATGGGTGCGGTTTTTTCCAGCAGTGGTTTCAATGGTTACGGGTGCAGTAAGCACAAACCGGCGCAGTGTAGTGGTTTGATAGTTTAGTTTTTCTCCCCATATATACTGATACCCACTATAGCAAGCTGCCAATAGGGTGTAGGGCAGGGCCATTACCAGTAGGTTTTTTTTAGCAAATAATACCAGGGCCTTCGCCCAGGTGCGGTATTATTAAGCCATATCCGTACCAGATGGCTGCAAATACCAGCCATTGAAAAAAGTAAAATTGCTACCGGCAGCAATGCCATATCGTGGCCTGTTTCATAAGCCAAAAAAAGATAAAAAAAACTAAAAGCAGCGCTTACTACTGCCAACGCCAAAAGGTATTGAGTGTTTTTAATATTGGCTTTATGATGGGCAGATTTATATACCACCTTGGAGTTAGCATAAGCTTGTGCAGCTTGTTGTGGCGTAACAAAAAATACGGATGCAATTTCTGCCATTACTGCTTCGGGTGTGCTTATTTCGTTGGCCAGTATAACGGCATACTCTGCCGCTTGTTTCATACGCTGTTCAAGCGGCAGGTTTTGATAACTCATGGTTGCTGAAGCTTACTATTTTGTTGATGCCGGTTAGCATCCCGTAGATTTTTTT
This sequence comes from Bacteroidota bacterium, assembly GCA_039796475.1. GTDB lineage: Bacteria > Bacteroidota > Bacteroidia > Chitinophagales > Chitinophagaceae > Ferruginibacter. The sequence continues at coordinate 3,471 of JBDKJT010000207.1, forward strand.
TCTCAAAATTTTTTTCAAGTGCAGTAGTTAAATCCACCCCGGTTTGATTGGCCAGGCACATTAATACCCATAAAACATCAGCCATTTCATCTGCAATATCTTTTGCTTTATCCGTTTCTTTAAAACTTTGCTCGCCATATTGACGCACAAGCAGGCGGCTTAGCTCCCCCACTTCTTCCATTAAAATGCCCAGGTTGGTTAGCTCGTTAAAATACCTCACTCCAACGGTTTTTATCCACTGGTCTACCTCTTGTTGTGCTTGCTGTATTGTCATGATGGTTTATTTAAAAATTATGTTGTGCAGTTGCTGTTACGGGTGTAAATCAGGTTTATTCTTTTTGCTTGGTATCTATTACAATGGTAACGGGGCCATCGTTTAGTAAGTCTACTTTCATGTCTGCACCAAATACCCCGGTAAAAATAGGTTTACCCAAATCGTTTTGCAACTGTGCAATCATTTGCTGGTACAGGGGGATAGCCACCACCGGCTTGCTAGCTTTAAGGTACGAGGGCCTGTTGCCTTTTTTGGTGCTGGCGTGCAGGGTAAATTGGCTAACGAGTAAAATATCGCCGCCGCAATCTTTTACGCTAATATTGGGTACATGGCTGGCATCATCAAAAATACGCAGGTTAACTATTTTACTGCTTAGCCACACAATATCCTCCAGGGTATCGGCATCCTCAATACCCACCAGTACCAGTAAGCCTTGGCCAATGGAGGCCGTTAACTGTTCATCAATGGTTACGCTGGCCCTGCTTACTCTTTGTATTACTGCTTTCATAAATGCATTTATTGGTAGTTGATACAGGACTTAGACAGCCTTGTGGCAACAAAACTTAAAGATAGTAATTGGGGCATCAAACCAGCCAAAACCAATGAAATCAACTAATTGAAAGTTTATTGAATTTTCCAACAACTACCATCAAAATTCTATCCACAAAAAGTGTATAACCGTTCAAATGCAGTGCCCTTGTGAGCCACCAAATTTTACACATTGTTTTTCCACAACTGTTAATATTTAGCCCAATATCGAATGGGGTAGTTCTGATATTTTCGTTTCCTTGTTAACGATCTTGAAACCATAATTTTTTTCATCCACTAACTCATTCTTATCAATTATGCCGAAAAAAAACCACGCTGTCCAGGGCCTGCAGTTTAGCAGGCATTTCACACAACAAGGCGTATCGCCTTTTGACATGTTTGAATATGATTACCGTACCTCAGTGATCAAAGACCCCAGCGGAAAAGTTGTTTTCCAAATGGATAATGTGGAAGTGCCCAAACAATGGAGCCAGATAGCAACCGATATCTTAGCCCAAAAATATTTTCGCAAGGCAGGTGTACCCCAGGCAGATGGTACTACCGGCAGAGAAACTACGGTAAAGCAGGTTGCTCACCGGATGGCTTATTGCTGGAAGATTTGGGGTGAAAAATATGGGTATTTTGCGTCGGAACAAGATGCACAGGTTTTTTATGATGAGTTGGTATATGGTATTTTAAACCAGGCCTGTGTACCCAACAGCCCTCAATGGTTTAATACCGGCTTGCATGCCGTGTATGGCATTACTGGCAAGCCACAAGGGCATTATTATGTAGATGCTGCGGATGGTCAACTAAAAAAATCGGCTAATGCTTATGAGCGGCCACAACCACATGCCTGCTTTATATTAAGCGTGGATGATGATTTGGTAAATGATGGCGGCATTATGGATTTATGGGTAAGAGAAGCAAGGATATTTAAATATGGCAGCGGTGTAGGTACCAATTTTAGCAGCATCCGTGGCGAAGGCGAAAAATTAAGTGGAGGCGGTACTTCCAGCGGTTTAATGAGCTTTTTAAAAATTGGCGACCGTGCCGCCGGTGCCATCAAAAGCGGCGGTACCACCCGCCGTGCCGCTAAAATGGTTTGTCTTGATTTAGACCATCCCGAAATTGTACAATTTGTAAACTGGAAGGTAGAAGAAGAAAATAAAGTTGCTGCCTTAATAGCTGCTGGTTATGCCAGCGATTACGAGGGCGAAGCTTACCGTACGGTAAGCGGACAAAACAGCAACAACTCTGTAAGGGTGCCCAATGCGTTTTTTAAAGTGCTGGATGAGGATGGTGATTGGGAGTTAAAAGCACGCAGTGATGGCCGGGTAATGAAAACTGTAAAAGCAAGGGATTTGTGGAAACAGGTAACCTATGCCGCCTGGAAATGTGCCGACCCCGGTATACAATATGATAGTACCATTAACGAATGGCATACCTGCCCTGAGGGTGGCGCCATCCGTGCAAGTAACCCTTGCAGTGAGTACATGTTTTTAGATAATACTGCTTGTAACCTGGCATCTGTAAACCTGCGCCGCTTTTTCAATGAAGCCGACAATAGTTTTGATGTTAAAGGCTTTGAATATACCTGCCGTTTATGGACAGTGGTGCTGGAAGTATCTGTTTTGATGGCACAGTTTCCTTCAAAAGAAGTAGCCCAACTGAGCTACGATTACCGTACACTGGGGCTTGGCTATGCCAACCTGGGCAGTATGTTGATGGTAAGCGGCATTGCATATGATAGTGAAGAGGCAAGGGGTATTGCTGGTGCAATAACAGCTATTATGACGGGTATTGCTTATAAAACATCTGCAGAGATGGCTGCTTTTTTAGGCGCTTTTGATAAATACGATCAAAATAAGCAACACATGTTACGTGTAATGCGTAACCACCGTGCCGCAGCCTATGACGCACAAGATGCATACGAAGGCATCGAAATAAAACCACAAGGCATAAATGCAAAATACTGCCCCGATTATTTATTAACGGCCGCTATTAAAGCCTGGGACGATGCGGTACAGCTGGGCGAAAAATATGGCTACCGCAATGCACAAACTACTGTAATTGCACCTACCGGCACTATCGGCCTGGTAATGGATTGCGATACTACAGGCGTTGAGCCAGATTTTGCACTGGTGAAATTTAAAAAACTAAGTGGTGGTGGTTATTTCAAAATCATCAACCAAAGTGTGCCTGCCGCATTGCGTAACCTTAAATACAGCGAAAGCGAAACAGAAGCAATTGTAAACTATGCCAAAGGGCATGCAACTTTAAATGGCGCACCGCATATTAATACAGCATCTTTATTGGCAAAGGGCTTTACCCAGCAAGAGCTTGACAAGGTAGAAAGCTCGTTAGGCAGTGCCTTTGAAATTGGCTTTGTATTTAACGTGTTTACTTTTGGCGAAGCTACCCTGCAACGCTTAGGTTTTACGCCAGAGCAATACAACGATTTTGGCTGGAGCCTGCTGGAAGCATTAGGCTTTACCGATGCACAAATAGAGGCCGCCAATACCTATGTATGTGGTACAATGACGGTAGAAGGTGCACCTTATTTAAAAGATGAACACCTGCCCGTTTTTGATTGTGCCAATAAATGTGGGCAGTTGGGTGAGCGATATATTCATGCACATGGACACATACGCATGATGGGTGCAGCACAACCATTTTTAAGTGGTGCAATCAGCAAAACCATTAACCTGCCTCACGAAGCAGCTGTAGAAGAAATTGCAGACTGCTATCGCCTTAGCTGGGAGCTTGGCCTAAAAGCCAATGCCCTTTACCGTGATGGCTCTAAACTTAGCCAGCCACTCAGCAATAAATCCGACAAAAAGAAAAAATCCACAGAAGATACAGCTGATGCTGCCGAAGCCATTGCACAACCCGTGGCCAGCGAGCAGCCGCAGATAGTTGATATGAGTAAACTCACTATCGACGACCTGCTGGAAGAAGTAAGCAAGCGGGTACAAAGCAGCCCCGATACGGTTTTAAAAGGACGACTGGCAAAAATTGTAGAACGTAAAACTTTGCCCGCAAAGCGCCGCGGCTTCACACAAAAAGCAAAAATTAACGGGCAGGCGTTGTTTGTACGTACCGGCGAATATAGCGATGGTACCGTAGGTGAAATTTTTATTGATATGGCAAAAGAAGGCGCTACCATGCGTAGTATGCTTAACTGTTTTGCAATTGCTATTTCAATCGGTTTGCAATACGGTGTGCCACTGGAGGAGTTTGTAGAAAAGTTTGTATTTACCCGTTTTGAGCCTAGCGGTATGGTAGATCATCCCAATATTAAAAGCACTACCTCTATTATCGACTTTATGTTCCGCTCACTGGCTTACGAATATCTTGGTCGTACCGATTTAGTACATGTACTAGATAAGCCAGAAGTACAAAATCTTGGCAACGAACCTTGGGATGAAGCAACGCCTACTATCGGCGATAGAAAACCTGAGCTAAGTGAAGTGAGGGTGATTGCAGGTGCCTCTTCCCCTGCAGGAAATATACAAGCTGCCAAAGCAACTGCACCCAAAGCCGTTGGCGCAATGGATGCCGTAAATGCTGCAGCCAAAAGCATGCAAAGCGATGCTCCTGCTTGTAATACCTGTGGCCACATCACCATCCGAAGCGGTACTTGCTACAAATGCCTTAACTGCGGTAATAGCATGGGTTGTAGCTAATAATCACCGAGATTAACACAAGCACATACACATTACGCCACTCAATTGAGTGGCGTTTGTGATTTAATGATAACAAATGGCCTGTTTCAATAAAAAGTATAGGGTTAACTTGCAGGTAACAAAGCATATAGATATTGCACTCAAAAATTTACAGATATGGTTTATAAAAAAATAAGTTTACTGGCCTTGCTGCTGTGCAGCATTACTGCCATTGCACAGGTAAGCAGCCCTTTGGTAAGTGGCCCATGGGCTGGTAATGTAGAGTTGCGTAGTGCAACGGTATGGGCACAGGTATCGGCCGATGTAAAATCGGTGGCAGTAAAATATTTGCCTGCAACGGCGGGCGCAAAAGAAAAAACTGTATGGTATAAAGGCGAATTGGGTAAAGAGTTTAACCCCGTAAAAATTGAGTTAAATGGTCTTGATATAAATACCCGGTATACTTATACGTTAGTGCTAGATGGTAAAGCCATTGCTACCAGCTACCCTACAGGCTTTGCCACCAAAGATTTATGGCAGTGGCGCAAGCCAGCTCCCGACTTTAGCTTTTTGGCCGGCAGTTGTGCCTATTTTAACGAGCCGGCGTTTGACAGGCCGGGTAAGCCATACGGTGGCGACTCATCAATTTTTGAAACCATGGCCAATACCCCCGCCGCTTTTCATATTTGGCTGGGCGATAACTGGTATACCCGGGAGGTAGATTATAGCACAGCATGGGGGCTTAACTATCGGGCTAGCCGTGACCGTAGCATGCCAGTACTGCAAAAATTTATGGCCAGTATGCCGCAATATGCCATATGGGATGATCATGATTTTGGCCCCAATGATATGGGCAAAAGTTACCTGCTAAAAGACGATAGCCGTAAAGTATTTATTGATTATGCATTAAATCCGGCGTATGGTGAAAATGGCCAGGGTATCTACTCTTTAATGAGCTACAGCGATGTAGACTTTTTTTTAACCGACGACCGTTTTTTTAGAAGTGAGGTAGATTTAAAGGACAGTGTAGATGGAAACTGGAATACAGAAAAAACCTATTTTGGCCGGCAACAAATGAGCTGGCTTAAAAATGCATTGCTGTACAGCAGGGCTACTTTTAAAGTAATTGCCACCGGTAGCCAGGTAATAAATCCTTTTTCTGAATATGATTGCATGCGTTTTTATAAACAGGAGTATGCTGAGTTGATGGATTTTTTGGAAGCATACAATATTAAAGGCGTCGTTTTTTTTAGTGGCGACCGGCATCACAGCGAGGTAGTAAAAAAAGAAAGATTGGGCAGCTATCCATTATATGATGTTACTAATTCGCCCTACACATCTGGCGTTGGTTATGTAAAGGGTGCTGAATTAACTAACCCAGCCCGGGTAGCTGGCACACTGGTACAACAGCAAAATTTTACCCGGGTATCGGTAAGTGGTAAAAAAAATGAACGGGTGATGAAAGTAGAGTTTTTGGGTGTAAAAGGGGATAAGCTCGGCGAATGGTCAGTGTCTGAAAAAGAATTAAAATAATCGACTTTCATTTAATTGATTATTTTGATACCTCCTGTAAAACAAAGCTGATTTTTATGAAGTATATACTTACCTGTACGCTGCTGCTGCTATTACTGCAACTGCCAGCACAACACTATCAAATTGTAAACAACGAAGTAAAAATAGAAAAGGCAATACTCTTTAAAACAGGTACCGATGTACTGTTGCCCGAAAGTGATGATGCATTGACCATCATAAAAAAATACCTCGACGAAAAAACATACATTAGCCAATTGAGGGTAGAGTGCCATGCCGATAATACAGGCAATGAGGCGGCTACCCAATTGCTTACAGAAAAGAGAGCGCTGGCAGTATGCGCCAAACTGGTAAATATGGGGGTAGATTGTAAGCGCCTGTTAGCAGTGGGTTTTGGCAGCACCAAACCGGTGGCAGATAACAATAGCGCCGAAGGCAGGGCACTAAATTGGCGAACTTGTTTTTTTAATGCAGCATTGCGTGGCAAATTAATTGGCGGAATGCCAGCAGATGGTGGCGGCAAAGCAGCGGGCTTATCTTGCAACTAAAAATGTGGCAGCAAAAGCTTATCGATTATCTTTGCCTGATGACAACGGAGTTTTTCACTTACAATAAAGGCAAGGTAATACAAGCATTGCGTTATCATTTTATCACACGCCGTGAAATAAAGCTGATGATGATTTTGGTGAATGTTTTTGCCATTTTATCAGCAGCACTTTTCTTTTTTAAAAAAATATCACCCTTTGCATTTTTGCTAAGTGCTTTTTTGTGGTTTGTAATGATGATTGCTTTTTGGTTTATACTTCCATCTGTAATTTATAAGCGTTCTGCTACCTTTAAAGACAAGTTTAAAGCAACGCTTGGGGCAAATGGTTTTACCATCGAAAATGAAACAGGCAGCCGCAGTTGGAATTGGACAGAGTTTAGCACCAAAATGGAAAGTCCACATTTTTTTCACCTGTATTTTAATACAAGGGCTTTTTTTATTATTCCAAAAGATGCGTTTGAGGGAGATGAAGTGCATGAAGCCCGTAAAATACTAGGGGCAAAAATCAGGGGTTGATGGGTTATACCAGCGATTTTTCCATCACATGGTGCTTAATATTAACCTCAATAAATTCATCGCCTTTTACTTTGTACCCAAATTTTTCGTAAAAGCCCAAGGCTGTATCCCGGGCATGCATCATTAATCGTTTGTAGCCCTTATCCCGGGCAATATTTTCAGCAAATGCCATCAGCGATTCGCCAATACCCATCCCTTGCTTGTTTTTTTGTACCGCCATCTGCCTCAATCGGGTACAAGTATTGTTTACCCGGCTGAGCATGCAGCACCCAATAATATGGTCATCCTCAAAAGCGCCAATTAAAATATCCTCTGTTTCATTGGCCAGCTCCTCATCAGAAAAGCTGAGTCCCAATGGTTTTCGCATTACTTCGTACCGAAGTTTTACCATTTGCTGGTATTCTTTTGTGCCGTGGTATATTAGCTTTAAGGCCATACTGCAATATAATAATCTTTTGGGGTAAACAATATGGGTAAAAGCTATCTATATAAATTAAAAAAGGAGCCTTTCGGCTCCCAAAACTCATTTTAAAAGTGATTGTATTGCAATCGCTTTTAGTGGTTCCGTTTCAATAATGCTGCGTTTTACACAGCTTATTACGGGTTGGTTTTATTTGTGCTTGGTTGATTGTAATAGTATAATCTGTTTTTTAAAATAGTAATAATGGTTAAATATTTAATGCACTGCAGCCTTTATTATAAGTGCCCTAATTGGTACATAAAATCGGTTTTGCGATAGTAACTGTTTGTTTATCGGGCAAATATTGTTGGCTACTATTTACTAAAGTCATCAATAATGCCAGGATTTTATATTGTTGATAATCAGATGGATAGGTATTTTTTACTGCAGCCTCGTTTCCGATAGCTGGAAGAGCGGGGCAAAAATGCTCCGTAAAATAGAAACAGGCCGTAATAGCCCAATACGGTTGTATAGGCTGGTAAATTTTGTTGGTTGCTAGCCGGCAGATACAAACTTTGGGGTGTGGCAGCTATTGCAAAAAACTTGTGCTGGTATTGTCTTTAACAGGTTGGAAATAAACTAATTTTTACTTTTTTTTAATAGCCGCAATATTTCTTTGTAATTATCTCAAAAAGTATATTTTTGCTGCTGAATAACTAAATTAATATTACCATGTCAGACATTGCAACAAGAGTAAAAAAGATCATTGTTGACAAATTAGGCGTAGACGAAGCCGAAGTAACCACCGAAGCTTCTTTCACAAATGATTTAGGTGCCGATAGCTTGGACACCGTAGAATTAATCATGGAATTTGAAAAAGAGTTTAACATTTCTATTCCCGATGAGCAGGCTGAAACCATCACCACTGTTGGCCAGGCTGTTACATACTTAGAAGAGCACGCTAAGTAATCAAAATCATCATCTGTTTTTAATCTTCGCAGGCAAATTGTATGGAATTAAAAAGGGTAGTAGTTACCGGATTGGGAGCCATTACTCCGTTGGGCAAATCTGTTGCTGAATATTGGCAGGGTTTGGCTGATGGTGTTAATGGCTGTGATTTTATCAAGCAATTCGACGCTTCCAAATTTAAAACACGGTTTGCCTGTGAGGTTAAGGACTTTGATCCCACACAGTATTTAGACAGGAAAGAGGCCCGTAAAATAGATCGCTTTACCCAGTTTGCATTGATTGCCAGCGATGAAGCTGTAAAAGATGCAGGCATCAACAAAGACAATGTAGATGTTGATAGGGTAGGTGTAATTTTTGCCAGTGGTATTGGTGGCCTTATTACTTTTCAGGAAGAAGTAACCAATTATGCCAATGGCGATGGAACACCCCGTTTTAATCCCTTCTTTATTCCCAAAATGATTTTGGATATAGCCGCAGGGCATATATCTATGAAGCATGGTTTTAGAGGCCCCAACTATGCGGTGGTAAGTGCTTGTGCTTCGTCTACCAATGCTATTATTGATGCTTTTGATACCATTCGTTTGGGCAAAGCAGACGTAATTATTACCGGTGGTAGCGAGGCGGTGGTAAGTGCTGCCGGCGTGGGTGGCTTTAATGCCATGAAGGCGTTAAGCGAAAGAAATGATGACCCCAAATCGGCCAGCCGCCCCTTTGATAAAGACAGGGATGGTTTTGTAATGGGCGAAGGCGCCGGTTCTATCATTTTAGAAAGCCTTGATCATGCATTGGCAAGAGGGGCTAAAATTTATTGCGAAATTGCAGGTGGCGGCGCTACCGCCGATGCACACCATATTACCGCTCCACATCCCGAAGGATTGGGTGCACAAAATGTAATGAAGGCAGCTTTAAAAGATGCCGGCATGCGTGCCGAGGATATCGACTATATTAATGTACACGGTACCTCTACACCGCTAGGCGATATTGCAGAAACCAAAGCCATATTAAATGTTTTTGGTAATCATGCCTACAACCTTAACATCAGCTCTACCAAAAGCATGACGGGCCATTGCCTGGGTGCTGCCGGTGCTTTGGAAGCACTCGCTTGTATCATGAGTGTGGTTAAAAATGTAATTCCTCCAACCATCAATCATTTTACTGATGACCCCGAGCTGGATGATAAATTAAACTTCACCTTTAACCAGGCTCAACACAAAACCGTTAACGCAGCGCTAAGCAACACCTTTGGTTTTGGCGGCCACAACGCTTCGGTAATTGTAAAGAAATATATTGCCTGATTTATTCAACGTTTACCATTACAAATCACTGTTGTACTCCACCGCTTGCCTTTACAGGGTAAGATAGCTTGCCATTGTATTGCAGCCTTTGCTGTACCCGGGTAAGTTTTTTAATTGCTTAAATAACAGTAATTTCGAAAAAACATTCTTACAGTAGCTTGAAGTTTATTACCAATTTATTTGAGGGGGATATAAAGAAAAAGGAGTTTAAAAAACAACTTACCAATGTGCTGGGCTTTACACCGGGCACATTAAATCTGTATCGTACCGCATTAAGCCACCGGTCTGTACGGGAGGGGGCGGATGAAAATAATGAACGGCTTGAGTTTTTGGGTGATGCTGTGCTAAGCTCTATCGTAGCGCATTACCTTTTTATGAAATATCCTTACCGGGGCGAAGGTTTTTTAACCGAAATGCGAAGCAAAATGGTAAACCGCCAGCAGCTAAATGATATTGGCGTAAAAATGGGGCTAAAAAAAATCACTATTTATAACAAACATGATAACTCCCTTAAAATATCGCAAATTTTTGGCAATACCCTCGAGGCATTAATTGGCGCCATTTATTTAGATAAAGGGTATAAAAAAACACAACGTTGGGTAGAAAACAATATCATTTCAACCCATATGTTTATTGATGACCTGGAAAGTGTAGAGATTAATATAAAAAACAAACTATACGGCTGGGCCAATAAAAATGGTAAACTGCTGGAGTTTGAAACATTGGGAGAAAAATTTGAAAATGGCCGGCGCCTGTTTACCATTGGTGCCACGGTAGATGGTGAGCTGGTAGCAGAGGGAAAAGGATACAATAAAAAAGACGCCAGCCAGGCAGCAGCACAACTGGCCATTGAAAAACTAGGCCTCTAATCAATCGCTGATATCATAATGTTGTTATTTGCTAAGTTTTGTAAGTGCAGCAATTATAATAAAAGCGTAAAACGCTAAACGATTGACAATGAAATTTGGAATACTGGGTAGCGGAAGCTGGGCTACAGCCATCGCTAAAATTTTAACAGATAACGGGCATCTTATCCATTGGTGGTTTAGAAGCGATAAAGCTATTCAGCAAATGATGAGCAGGCATCATAATCCACATTACCTGAGCATGGTAAACTTTAATACCAGCCAGCTTACATTAACCACCAATGTGGCACAAGTAATACAAGCAGCCAGCCACATCATCATTGCTATCCCATCCGCTTATACTGCAGATACATTGCTGCAATTACCAAGGGATATTTTTGCCGGTAAAAAAATTGTAAGTGCAATAAAGGGTATTTTGCCAGCCCAAAACCAGCTGCTGAATGATTTTTTAAAAGATGAGTTTGATGTGCCGGTTGAAAACTATTTTGCCGTACTTGGGCCCTGCCATGCAGAGGAAGTGGCCTCCGAAAAACTATCTTACCTCACCCTCTCTGGTGTAGATGCCAGCGCTACCAGGCAATTAGCCCATGCCTTTAAAAATACTTATATCAATACCGTAGAAAATAACGATATATACGGCGTGCAGTTTGCCGCAATACTAAAAAATATTTATGCGGTAGGTGCAGGCATTGCACATGGGTTAGATTATGGCGATAATTTTTTAAGTGTACTCATCGCAAATAGTGCAGATGAAATGGCGGGCTTTTTAAAAAAATCGGGCATACAAAACCTTGAAGTGGGCAGCATCGATCACAGTATTACACAACATAGCAGGCAACCGGCACCCGTAGCCGAAGAAGAGCCTGTGGTAAAAAAACTGGGCTTTGTAAATAACTATGCCGCATCGGTATACCTGGGCGATTTGCTCGTTACCTGCTACTCACTTTACAGCCGTAACCGCACTTTTGGTAATATGATTGGCAAAGGCTACTCTGTAAAATCGGCACAGCTAGAAATGAGCATGGTAGCCGAGGGGTATAATGCCAGTAAGTGTATGTATATGATTAACCAGGCTGTACAGGCCGAAATGCCCATTGCCGAAACCGTTTATCAAATACTATGGCAAAACCTGTCGCCCGAAGAAGGATTTAACAAGATTGAGCAGGTGTTGGTATAATTTAGGTATTAACTTTATACCACAAAGTTAAGTATGCCTTTCTCTTTTTCTACATTTGGTGCTACCGGTATCCTTATAGTAATAGGGTTGCTGGTTATTGCAGAATTGGGTAAAAAAATATACCATCAATTTCGATCCTGATTGATGGTATAAGATGGCACTGTATCTACTGTTATTATCAGGCAAATAAATCTGCTGCAATACCATCTGCAAAAAGTTTCCCATCATTGGTAAGTATAATATGCTGCTGCCGGATTAAAACCTGCTGCCTGTGCTGGTATTTGCTGGATTGTTGTATAAGCCTGTTTGCTTGCTGTTCTCCAAATAGTGTTGTTACAGTGTGTATGCTAATACCCTCCATTGTGCGTAAAGCCGTCATAATATACTCGTTCAACTGTTGAGTGGTAGTAAGCAGTTCTGTTTCTTTAGGGATAGTATTGTTTTGTATCGCCTGCATGTATTGCATATTGTGGGCTACATTCCAGCTGCGGCTGTGCCCGTTGTAGGCATGTGCCGAAGGCCCAAAGCCATAATACAGGCTGCCACTCCAATAACTGCTGTTGTGCCTGCTACGCATCCCCGGCAGGGCATAATTACTTATTTCGTAATGCTGGTAACCAGCCTGCTGCATCCATTGCATCAACAATAAAAATTGTGCAGCCTGTTTTTCTGCATCTACGGGTGCCGTTTTTTTTAGGGCAATCATTTTGTTTAGTGCAGTTTTTGGCTCTACAGTAAGTGCATAACACGATACATGCGGAGCTTTTTTATCTATTACCAACTCAACATGTTGCTGCCAATCGTAATTGCTTAATAAGGGCGAGCCGTAAATAAGATCGATAGAAAAATTAGTAAAACCAGCACTGGTAATCATATCTATGCAGTGTACCGATTCGTTGGCATTGTGTGCCCGGTTCATCCACAGCAATTCGGCATCATTAAACGATTGTATGCCCACACTTAGCCGGTTAATACCCAGCATTTGCCATTGCTGCAGGCTCTTTTCGTTAATATCATCGGGATTAGCCTCCAGCGTAATTTCGGCCTGGGGCTGCACCGTAAATTTTTGCCTAACTGCAGCAAGCAGCTGTTGTAGTTGCATGGGGCTAAGTATGCTAGGGGTGCCACCACCAAAATAAATGGTTTCTATCACCTGCCCGCTGTTGGTATCGTTAATAAAAGAGGTTAACTCAATTTCTTTTATTATCGCTTGCACCATATCATTTTTGTAGCTGGCGCTGGTACTAAAATGAAAATTGCAATAATGGCAGGCTTTTTTGCAAAAGGGGATATGTATATAAACTCCTGCCAAAGAATACTTGTTTACAATTTTAGATTTAGATTTGATTTTTAGCAATGGCAAGATACAGCGGTCAGCTTTTCCGGCACATTTTTACAACAATCATTATCGTGGTATTTTACTGCCCGGCCATTTTATGCCAGGATACTAATAATGCCTATCGGTTAGTGATTGAGCATGTTGACAAAGATAGCCTGTTTACTACCGCCAACCTTGGATTACAAACTCAATTTAGCACACAGCCGCTATGTATGGATTATGTAAATAAGTTGCCTGCACTATTACAACTAAAGGGATACCTGTCAGCATCGGTAGATGAAGCCCGCTATGATAGCAGCACTGCCAGCATACGGCTATATACAGGGCACCAATACAGCTGGCTGAGGGTAAATATGGATAGTGTAGATAAAAAAGCGCTGGATGAAAGTGGTTTTGTTGCTGCCGACTTTATTAACCGTAAAGTAAATTTTACACAGCTGGATTTGCTAAAGGATCGATTGCTGAATTATTACGAAAAAAATGGCTACCCCTTTGCCACCGTATGGTTGGATAGCATTAAAATATATCAGCAATTAATTGATGCTACTTTAAAAATACAATCCGGCCCCTTGTATCATGTAGATAGTATTAGGGTGCAGGGCAAAGCAAAAATTTCTAACCGTTTTTTGCAACATTACCTGGCCATACCCAATGGCAGCATTTATAATAAAGAAAAATTACAACTGGTAGATAAAAAATTGCTTAACCTGCCTTATGTACAAGCCGAGCAACCGGCAGAGTTATTAATGCTGGGCACTGGCTCGGTATTAAATCTTTACCTGCAGCCCAAACGCAGCAGCCAGGTAAATTTTTTGGTTGGTTTTTTACCTGCCAATAATCAAACAGGCAAATTGCAATTAACCGGCGATGTAAACCTGCATTTAAAAAACAGCCTCGGTAACGGCGAAACCATTTTGGTAAATTGGCAGCAGCTGCAATTAAGCTCTCCAAGGCTTACGCTGGGTTACCAGCATCCCTATATTTTTAATTCATCTTTAGGAGTAGATTTTTTGTTTGAACTGTTTAAAAAAGATTCTTCTTTTTTGCAACTAAACGCACAGTTGGGCATACAGTATCTTTTTTCGGCTAACCAAAGCGGGCGTATATTTTTTCAGCAGCAAGCTACCACATTACTGGGCGCCGGTGCCGATACCAACCTGGTAAAACTTACTAAAAAACTGCCCGTAAATATTGATGTAAGTGCCGTAAGCGCCGGGATAGATTACGAGTGGAATAATACCAATTACCGGTTAAATCCCCGGCGGGGCAACGAGGTAAAATTGGTAGCAAGTGCCGGCATAAAAACAATCAAAAAAAATAACGACATTATTAGTATTGCCGACCCAAATTTTGATTACAACAGTTTGTACGATTCGTTAAAACTAAAAACCTATCAACTACGCCTTAAACTTTCGGCTGCACATTATTTTGCAGCAGGCAAACGCAGTACAGTAAAAGCTGTTTTAAACAGCGGGTTGTTTAGTAGTGAAAGTGTATTTAGAAACGAACTCTTTCAAATTGGAGGATTTAAACTACTTAGAGGTTTTGATGAAGAAAGTATTTATGCTACCCGCTATGCCGTAGCCACGGTGGAGTATCGCTACCTGGTGGGTTTAAACTCTTACTTATTTTGTTTTACCGATGCAGGATGGGTAAAAAATAAATTTCAGGAGGTGGATGTAAATAGCAATTATCAAAGCGCCGGGTTAGGGATGTTGTTTGAAACAAAAGCCGGCCTTATAAATATTAGTTTTGCGGTGGGTAAACGCAGTGATACCAATTTTGATTTACGCCGGGCATCTAAAATACATTTTGGATATATCAATTATTTCTAGGGCTTTTCATTTTATTTTTGCTGATAATTTTTTTTGATTGAAGCAGCTATCAATTTTATTATTACTGTGTTGTTCAGGTTTTTTTTTGCAGGCGCAAGTGCCTGCAGATTCTGTTGCACAGGCAAAAACCGACAGCCTGTTAGCAGGTCAGGCAGATACGGCAATATTAGGTGCTGCTACCGATAGCATAATTGCCCTGCAAAAAGATAGCATACAGCTAAAGCCCTTACCGGCAGTTGATAAATACCAATTACTAATGGATAGTGCTTTGCGGCGCAGCACTTATTTAAATAGTAAAGCCCTGCCAACAGCAATGGCAAACAAACAAAAAAGCCGGCAAGTGCCCGATGCGTTTTTTTATGTATTGCTGGGGATACTGGTATTACTCTCTTTTTTAAAATTATTTTTCAACCGGTACTTTTTTAATTTGTTCAGGGTATTTTTTAATACCTCACTTCGGCAAGGCCAATTAACCGATCAGCTATTGCAAGCCCGGCAGGCATCGGTATTGTTTAACCTGCTATTTGCAATTATTGGTGGTGTATACGTTTATTTTTTATTGAAACATTATAACTGGCTTCCGGCCTTGGATGTGTTTTTAATAATGTTGCTATGCGTAATATCTGTGGCGGCCATTTACTTTTTTAAATTTATTACGCTAAAGTTTACGGGCTGGCTTACCGGCTATACCGAGGCTGTAAATACCTATTTGTTTATCATTTTTTTGGTAAACAAAATACTAGGTGTGCTACTGATACCGCTGGTAATTGTAATTGCATTTTCGCCGGTTTATATAGCCCAGGTTGCGGTAATCATTTCATTACTCCTAACGGCTGCTTTGTTTTTACTTCGCTTTATCCGATCGTACAATTTGCTGCATCGTCAAATCAAAGTAAGCCGCTTTCATTTTTTTCTGTATATCGCTGGCATTGAGTTATTGCCGGTTTTGCTCATTTACAAGGGAGTGGTGATTTTATTAGATAAAAACCTCTAACTTTGCCGGATATTTCATGGCGGGGTTAAAGCCAGGTGAAAAATCAACAGAAGCAAAGTACCAAATGGTTAAAAAAGTACTCATCACACAGCCAAAGCCAGAAGGTGAGAAATCGCCTTATTTTGATCTGGCAAGAAAATACGACCTCGAGCTACATTTTCATCCCTTCATTATTGTAGAAGCCATTGCCTCTAAAGAGTTTCGTAAACAAAAGATTGAGATTGCCCATTACACGGCGGTAATTTTTACCAGCCGCAATGCCATTGATCATTTCTTTAGAATTTGCGATGAAATGAAAGTGAGCATATCGCAGGATACCAAATACTTTTGTATTACCGAAGCGGTAGCACTATACCTGCAAAAATTTATTTTGTATAGAAAACGCAAAGTTTTTTATGGTGCCGATGGTAGTAACAAAAGCTTGTTTGATGTTATAAACAAACACAAGGAAAATGAGAAATTTTTATATCCTTGTTCCCAATCTTTTGATAGTGAGATAACCAATTGGCTTAAAACACATCATTGCGAATTTGCCACACCAGTTTTGTACAAAATAATCAGCAACGACATTAAAGAAGTAATGGCTAAGGATTTTGATGTAATCTGTTTTTTTACACCCGGTGGTGTAAAAAGCCTGATTGAAAATTTGCCTAAGTTTAAACAGAATGGTACCAAAATAGGCGCATTTGGCCCTAATACTTTTAAAGCAGTAGAAGATGCCGGTTTGTCGCTTGACATAAAAGCACCACAACCTATGGCGCCAAGCATGGTGAGTGCGTTGGAGATGTTTTTAAACGGGTTTAAGAAGAAATAATTTAAGTTTTATATATAAAAAAAGCAGCGGTATATTACCGCTGCTTTTTTTGCTTTACATGCAATTACTGCTTGTTGAATTTTTTTACCACCACATCATCGCTTAATTGTATTTTGATGATATAAGCGCCTGCAGTTAAATTACTGGTGTTAATATTCAGCCTGTTTAACCCCTCGGTAACACCAATGCTCTGGCGGCTTAATACCTGTTTACCGCTAATGTCTGTAACCAGTATGTTTGCTCTATCTTTTTTATCGCAGGTTATATCAAGCACCAGCTGTGCTTTTGCCGGGTTTGGATAAATGAGCACATCTGCACTACCCTGGTTTCGTACATTGCGTATGGCACTTATTTTTTCTGCTGCATTTAAATCTACCATTCTTAACCGGTAATAATTAATGCCTCTTATTGGTGATGCATCAGTAAAAGAATAGCTGCGTTGTACAGTGCTGCTGCCTGCTGCTGCTACCTGCCCTATTGGGGTATAATAGCGGCCATCGGTGCTACGCTCTATAATAAATTTACTGCTGTTAAATTCCTGCGATGTATTCCAGCTAAGCAGGTTGCTGCGGCCGTTTCTTACGGCAGTAAAATTTAGCAGGCTTACTGGCAAGGCAGTATTACCACCGTTTAAAAAGAAACTTGAAAAAGAGCTTACTTCAAACTCTACAAAAGCGCCATCGCTAAAATTGCCATTAGAAGATGGCGCAATAAATACAGTTTGAAAAGTGCCGTCAAATACATCACTACAATCCTGTTGGTTTTTGGTAACAACCAGGCTTAAAATGTTGCTTACATCAGCATAGCCATCGCCTGCGGCAGCCACCAATGCATTTAACTCATCATTGGTAAAATACATTCTTATCCTTACAGGGGTGGTGGGCTGGTTGGTTGGCGTAATGGTAATATTTCTATCCATATACTCCCGGCCAAGGTCGGGTAAGATTCTGCTGTTATCTCGCCTTACAGTACCAGTAGCATTGCGGTATACGCTAAAAGACGTAGCACCAAGGTCGTTGCCATTGGCATTTATTTCAAGGAGCAGCCCGGAGCTTATTACTCTTACCCACCGGTTGTTGTTTTGATTGGCGGCATCTATCACCAGCGAGCCAAGGTTATTGCAAGCACCGCTGCCCGTGGTATCTACCTGGATATTGCTGGTGCTATCGCAAATACTGATGTTAAAAGTGGTTTGGCCGGCAGCTCCCAGCGAATAAACTCTTACAAAATAATCCTGGTCGCTATCTACTCCCGGGATATAAGCAATAATAGAGTCGGAGCCGGCAGATGCACCTACACAACCATCGTAAATTAAATTGCCACAACTACCATGATACACGGAGGCGTATACTCTTTTGCTACCATCAGCAGTGTCTATTTGGGTGATTTTTATAAAGGGCAAAATGATATTACTGCCGGTGCTAAATTTATACCACACATCAGTTTGGTTGCCAAATGGCGATCCGCAAGAAGTGTTACTAATATTGCCAGATGCTGCAGAATTTACGGTAGTGCCGCTTACAGGTGCGGCGCAGGTATTGGTAATATCAATAGCGCCGGCACATACATCATTTACGGCGGTGGCTGCACAAGAGCCTCCTTTGTAGAGGTATATATTAGCGGTGGCAGCATCAATAGGCTCGTAAGGATATGCCCGTATATAGTAAGTTACGCCCGGCGAAAGATTGCATAAGCCAATAACGGGCATCAGGTTTTCACCAAAGGGATTGTCTGCTTCGCCATCGTCATTACAAGCCAGCTGAGCGCCGCCACAGTTTTCAAATACCTGGAATATCCAGTCGTCATAACTGCCACCTGTACCTGCAATTATAATACTATCGGTTCCGGCAGGGGCTGTAAACTTAAGCCAGGTATCATTTATGCCTCCGGTAGATAAGCCACTGCAAGGAGCGTTTACAGATATTCCTTCTAACCCGGCTATCAGCAGGCTGCCTTTACCCAGTGTATCTGCACTGTTTAAGCCAATTAATGCGGATATATCTTTTGCATCACTGCAAATATCATGTGGCCTTAAGGTGGTAAACGAGCGGGTGGTCCATCCGCTATAATCTCCGTTGCCACAATTGCTTCTTACATGAAAATAATAAGTGGTGGCACTATCCAGGCCTGTTGCCAGCAAAGTAGTATCGTTATTGCTAGCTGTGGCTGTACCGCTTAGCGGTGGAGTAGCAGTATTTGAAATATCCCACTCGTAGTTTACTGCAGCCGCAACTTTTGCCCATAAAATACTATCGGCAAAGGCATTAATTGGGGTAACCACCAGCCCGCCGGGCTTTACACAACTGCCGGCATTGGGCGGAGTAAATGTAAACATGGTGCCGGAGGCAGGGTATATTATTGGGCTAAGTACAGCTGCATCTGTAACCATAGTGCCAGTAACGGCAGCATCCCAATTGGCGTTTTCGGCCAATACATTATTAAAGTCGGCATCCGAATTTCCCCGTAGCCCAATCTCTAAATCTGTTAATTCAATTGCCGTAATAATGGTAAAACTTCCGTAAAGCAGGTCAATCGTATTGGTGGTTTCGTGTAATCTTACCTGGAAGTTATATATAGCATCAAGACCATAACTCCTCCAATCTTTATACTGAATA
>JBDKJT010000208.1:0-14237 GCA_039796475.1 Bacteroidota bacterium
CACCTGTTGCTCATATTCGCAGGTGCATTTATTATTGGCCTTGCCAAGGCCGGCCTTAAGGGCATTGATATGTTAAACGTAACCATTATGGCGCTGGTGTTTGGTGGTAAAGCATCTACCGGTATTGTACTGCCGCTGTTGTGTGTTGCCGATATTGCGGCGGTATTGTATTACAATCGGCATGCACAATGGAAACATTTTTGGAAGCTGATACCATGGATGGCGGCAGGCATATTAATTGGGGTATATGCCGGCAAGGATATGAACGAGGCTTTGTTTAGAAAAATAATGGCCATCATTATTATCATTACCGTAGCAATGATGATTTATTTTGAAGTACGCAAAACCAACAGGGTATCTGCCCATCCTTTGTTTGTAAGTATTAACGGTATGGCAGCGGGCTTTACCACTATGCTGGGCAACCTTGCGGGGGCTTTTGCCAATGTGTATTTCTTGGCCATGCGTATGCCTAAAAACGATTTTATTGGTACTGCCGCATGGGTGTTTTTGGTTATTAATTTATTTAAGTTGCCCTTTCAGGCGATATATTGGAAGAACATTACGGCACAAAGCCTTCAAACAGATTTGCTGCTGCTGCCGGCACTGGCATTGGGTTTTGTTACCGGGCTAAAGCTGGTGAGGCATATTAAAGATGATACCTATCGTAAAGTGGTAATGGCGCTTACGCTGCTGGGTGCAGTGGTAATATTTTTAAAATAGCACGGCTATTTTTGCTTAGGTTTAATACGCAGCTTTTTGCCGGTGTTTATTTTTTTGAGTGCAATACCGGCGCCCACGCCTGCATGTATGTTAAAATGTATTTTACGGGCTCCCATCTCAATAGCACATGCTTTAATTACAAGGCTATCCATGTACAAATCGATGGCCTGCCCCGATTTTCCTTTGGCAATTGCTTTTTCTACCAGCGCTGGTACCGACATAATCTGGCGGTTTAAATCTAGCCACAGTTTGCCGGCAATACTGTCTCTTACAACATCATGCAGCCACATATTACCAGCGTTAACCACTACATTGCTGGTAGCAACATCAAAATCAAAATCGTTTATTTGTAATTGTTGTGTAGTGGTATTAAATCCCAGCCGGCCGCTTACCACTACGGTGCACTCTACATCTTTAGTGGTATTAATACGGATAGACAGGCCAGCTTTAGAGGCGTATACTTTTATATCTTTTACTTGTATTTGATAGCCTTTGGCGTTAATAACGGTGCCGCCCAGCCGTTTATTAACCGCTTCATTTATTTCGTCGAACGAAATAAATGCATACAGGTGTACTTCCGATTCTTTTTTCACATTGCGGCTGGCAGTAAAGGCCGGTAGCGGCAGGCTTTTTAGTTGCTTACTGCTATCCGTCATAATTACTGTTTTGGCATCAATGCTGGTATAGCATACCACCGCATTGGGCTGCAGCTGTATATTGCCGCTAATTTGCCTGCAGTTAAACTGCAGCCAGGTTACCGGAGTATTTTTATGAATAACCATTGGCCGCTGCAGATCGCTCCAAATTTTGGCAAGGGTGGGCTGTAGCGATACCGATTTATTAAGCTCCTGGTTTAGCTGGCTTGTTAGTTTGCTGTGGTTTTTATCCAGCCAATTATTAAGTATCTTTTTCAGGTTCTTTTTTAATGGACCTACTTTTACCACGGGCTCTTGCAGCCATGTATAATCATCCAGCTTAAATTGTGTTACCAGCCGCCAGCCTGCATCCAGCGCTACAGGGGTGCTAAGCTGTAGCTGTACGGTAGCGGTTACTGGCTTTACAGCATTGGTAATAAGCCCGCCAAGCCTGCTTTTTAATAAATTGCCATTAATGGTAATGGGTACGGTACAGTGTAGCCGCTTTTTTTTAGCATCCAGCTGTATGCTGCCGCTTTTGGTAAAAGTAAGCTGCAGCAACTCTTTATCCTTGCCAAAAGGATCCAGCTGCATATCCATAAACTGCCCACTTATTTTACCATTTAAAAATTGCTGCAGGCTGCTAAGCTGGTAAGTAACTGGTATGTTAAATGAAGATGCCGGCAGGTTAACCGCAACAGTGTCGGTAATGGCCTCGTGCATGTTAGTGTCTTTTTTAGCAGCACAACCCTTGCAGGATATAATGGCAGCGGCAACCAGCAGTAGCAGGATGCTGTGTATACCCATCGTTTTATTTGTAAGCATAGCTGGCAACAGTATACAGAAAGTTACTAAATTTTTAAATACCTGCCGGCATGCATCCGCAGTTGTTGGGTACAGTTAGTTTTTATACTACCTTACAACTAAAAGTATTGTATGAAAAGATATATTGGCAGTATGCTGCTGGCCATTGCTGGCACTGCAGCACAGGCGCAGGTACTATCACCGTTAGTAAAGGCTCATCCGCAAGTAAACACGGCAAGGCTTGCCCGGATAGACAGTGTAGTAAACGAATACATCCGTAACGATTGGGTAAAGGGTGTAGTGGTGCTGCTGGCTAAAGACAACCAGCTGCTGCTAAACAAAGGCTACGGCCTGCAAGATGCCGATACTAAAAAGCCGATGCCTGCCAACGCCATCTTTAGGATTATGAGCCAAACAAAAGCCATTACCAGTGTGGCCATTATGATGCTGTACGAAGAGGGAAAACTATTACTAGACGACCCCATCGCCAATTACATACCCGAATTTAAAAATGCCCGGGTGCTGGATGCCTACCATGCAGCCGATACCACCTATACAACGGTGCCGGCTAACCGCCCCATTACTTTTAGAGATTTGCTTACCCACACATCGGGTATTGATTATGCAGCCATTGGCAGCGACCAACTGCGGGCCATCTACCAAAAAGCAGGTATACCCAGCGGACTGGGTAGTATTGATATGAACCTGCTGGATGCTATGAAGCTGTTGGCAAAGCAACCGCTAAAGTTTCAGCCGGGCACCCAATGGCAGTACGGCTTAAATACCGATTTACTGGGTTGCCTGGTACAAGTAATCAGCGGTACTACGCTTGATGTGTTTTTTAAACAACGCATCTTTGAACCCCTGGGCATGCACGACACATACTTTACCGTGCCCGCCGCAAAGGCCAGCCGCATGGCGGCAGCTTATACCGAAACGGCCGATGGAAAAATTATTAAATGGGGCCATGCCTTTAGAGGCATTGATGAAGATTATCCGCTAATGCCCACCCAATTTTACAGCGGCGGTGCCGGCCTTTCGTCTACCGCTTACGATTATGCTATTTTTTTACAGATGCTGCTTAACAAAGGCCGCTACAATAATGTACAGCTGCTATCGCCCCGTACGGTAGAAATGATGACAACCGGCCAGCAAGATTACCTGTTTAATGGCAGCAACAATTTTGGGTTGGGCTTTGAAGTGGTAACCGATAAAGGCGCCGCATTAGGCCCCCGCAATAAAGGCAGTTTTGCCTGGGGCGGATACTTTGGCACCACTTACTGGGCCGATCCTAAGGCCGGGGTGGTAGCACTTATAATGACGCAGCAATCACCCAACAGCCATGGCGATTTAGCAGCCAAACTGCAGGCACTAATGTATGCCAGCTTTAAATAATACCGGCAGCTGCAAGGCCACCTGTTGCTGGCAACGCCCTGCCTTTGCCAACGGCATACAGGCCTTACCGGTAGTACCCTGCTTAAGGGCTTTACTTTTATTTACACTATTGAAATAATGGGCCCTAAATCTTGCCCATTGGGCGATGTGTAGCCAAAGAGGGCAAAACACACATTGTCATTTGTTGTTAAGGTAATAGGGGTGGCGTACGATTCCAGCCTGTAAAACTCTATCACGGGCTGTACGTTACGGGGAGGATAGTTGCACTTTATCTTAATACGGGTAAACGAAAAGTTTTTAGTAAACTTTCCCGTAACATATATACCGTAGCTATTGTTGGTGCCGTTTGAGATAAAAAATCGCTGGTAAGTAATAACAGGTGCTGTGCCCTCCAGCCCTTCAAATTCAACAATAGCGGGCAGTATATCGTAAAAGCCATCGCCGCCTGCTGCCCATCGCACACTCCTGCGGCCAAATGAAATTCCGAAGAAGCCTTTTTTTACTCCTGCCGGCTTGGCTACTTTAAACCTTGTTTTGCAGGCTTCGGGTGAAATGACATATACAATTTGACGGGAGCGGTTGAGGCTTACCTGCATGAGTGGATTTACCGATTCGCCGCCCCCGGATAAGCCGCTGCTGTCTACTATAAAATCATGTACAACGAGCGGGCTATTGTCAACCTCGTCGTATGGAGCGGTAGCATGCCCCACACAGCAGGGCGTAAATATTTCTGTAATGGGTATACGCAAAGGCGCTGCCATCTTTTTGGCAGGGGGAATGGCTGCTTTTTTTTTGCCCTTTACGGTAGTTACCGTAGATAATATTGTTTCTTTTATCATACCATACATTTTTACTTTAATATATAGCAATCATTACCATCTTTCTAATTTTTTATTAATTGATAATTCAGTATGGCATATTGATTAATATACAATGGTGCCCATGGGTATATCTGCACCGGCAAATGCCTGCAGGTATTGTTTTTTTACGGTAGCTGCTGCAGGCTTTTGCTGCTGCAATAAAGATTGGTACAGGCCGTACAACGACCAATGGTTGTTGGGGTTGGCCCTTAGCTCATCTCTAAAGCTTAGCTCTGCATCGGCAGCCTTGCCCATTTGCAATTGCAGGGCACCCAGGTATTGGCGGGCGGGCAGCAGCCAGTCACGTGGTTCGGTATATATTAAAGCATCCTCCAGCCTTGCAGCTTCTGTAAAAAACGTTTCTGCCTTGCCGTTATCACCCTGCTGCCGGGCAATGCAACCATTTAAAATTGCGGCGGCCAGTTTTGCAGCATCCAGTGGCGAGTTAAAAGGCTCCATCGTTACCGCCAGCCCGGGCTGTTGCATGGCCAGCTGCATTAGCTGCAGCGATTGCTGTGCCTGCGGCAGTTGCCGGGTGCCGGCGTACGCCATGCCCCTGGCCCAATGCCATAATACGGTATAGTAAGCATGGTGGGCAGCTGGTGCCGGTGCCTGCAACACTTGCTGCCATTTGCCAAAGCGTACCTCGTTAAACAAGGGAGTGGCAGCCATGTATTGTATATAATTACCCATTGGTTCTGCCAGCGATAAAAAAGCTGTATCCAGTGGCTGTGCACATGCTGCTGCCGCCCGGGCGCTGCTGCTGTAATTACTGTTGGCCATGGCACAGGTGGCCAGCATGTGCAGGTTATGATACAGGTACAGCGGTGCATTGTTTTGCACCGCAGGGTATAATTGCAGGTATTGCTGGTACCCGGCCACCGATTGCTCATTTACATCAATGCCCTGCTGGTAGTGGCCCGTGCGTATGTATATATGCGATGGCATGTGCACCATATGTGCCACCAGCGGCATCAGCTTACCCAGCCTGTTGGCGCTGGGCAGGGCTTTGGCAGCATTGGGCGATGCCTCCATCATGTGTATATAATAATGATTGCTGCCGGGGTGGGCAGGGTGGTGGGCCAGTGTTTTTTCCAGCACATTTACAATGGCGGGTGTCCACGGCTGTGCGGTACCGTTATGCTGCCAGTAATTCCACGGGTGCTGCAGCATCATAGCATCAGCATACAGTGCGGCCACATCTGCATCGTTGGTATACTGTGTATACACGGCCTGCATGGCAGTGGTATATTGCTGGTTAAGCGCCTGCTGGTTGCTGCCGGTGCTGGCAT
This sequence comes from Bacteroidota bacterium, assembly GCA_039796475.1. Taxonomy (GTDB): domain Bacteria; phylum Bacteroidota; class Bacteroidia; order Chitinophagales; family Chitinophagaceae; genus Ferruginibacter. The sequence goes on from JBDKJT010000208.1 coordinate 5,707, forward strand.
AGCGTACAGCCATCGCTGTTATAAGGGCCTTTTCTTTTGCAGTACAGTGGCTGCTTAGGCTGGCAGCTTTATTGGCCGCTGCCAGTGCATCGGGTGCGGCGGCATAGGTAAAATCGTTTATGTTGGGGCCATAGGCCAGGGCCTCGGCCCAGTACAGCATGGCGCAGGCAGTATCAAACCGTTGTGCTTTTTTAAACGATGCCATGGCCTCTATAATATGAAAGGCGTAGTACATATTAATACCCTGGTTAAAATAAAAACGGGCACTATCGCTTGGGCTGCTAATGGGCCAGCTGTAGCTGCCCCACCCGGGTAATACGCCTACCTGGCTGGCAAGGCTATCTTCGTTTATGCTGCTCCAATCGGGGCTGCACTGGATGATGGCCGCTTGTTTGGCAGCCATTAATTTACCCAGCTGTGCAGCAGTGGCAGCCGGTGCCTTTGCCGATGGCGTATAGTGGTAACCGGCAGTGGCAGCACAGGCAAGTGCAGCTAATAGTGCAAGGCGTATCATATCAGGTATATTTTTGCTGTAGGTAAGATAGTGGAAGCAGTGCTTATGTGCAAGTATTAAAAGGGCTATCTGCAAATGCTAATCAAACAGGCCCGTTTTTATTGGGTACAGGGCTATGATTAATACAAATAGTACCCGGCCATCCTGCATCTCTTTATCGGCATACAATACCCGGGCATCTGTAAATTTTTCGTCGTTGCAATTGGTGCAGCCCAGTACAACATCTGCATTGGTAAAATCAACCTTGCCCGACGACTCCGGAAAAATTAATCCCGGGTTGGCAGCATCGCCGCCACAAAAAGCAATGTTTTTTTCGTTTAGCATCCGCAGCTCAAACAAGGGCATACCGGCATGCACCCCGCTTTTAAGTTGCCAGCTGTTTTCGGCAATTACATTATCTGAGCTTTGCTGGCTTTTTAATTTATGCTGCCCGCCAAACATCAGGTTATCAATTTTACGGCGGTTAATGGCATCCTTCCATACAAATATTACCTGCCGCTTGGTATTTATAAACAGTACGCTGCAATTGGCAATATCGTTGCCGGCAAAATAATACACATCCCTTGTTACATTTTTGGCGCCAAAATAATATACGAGGTACTCGTGTGAAGTAAACTCCAGCAGGTCTTCTGCAAAATAAAGTTCCTTATCTACCGGCAATGTTTTTTTAAAAAAGGTAAACTGGTACCAGCTGTTGTTGTTATCATCTTTACTAATAAACACCTCAGCACTATAGGCCTCGTGCTGGTACAGGTAAGTGGTGGGGGTAAAGCTGCTGTCTTTTTCGTACTCACAGGTAAAGCCCTGTTTTTTTAGTGCAGCCAGTATGCTTTGGTACTCGGCCGCCACCGTGGTTTGGTAGGTGAGGGTAAAGGTTTCTTTAAGTGTTTTTTTTACCAGGTTTCTCTCAACCCCTTCGCCCTGTTTTTTACGGGCTTTGGCTTGTGGGCGGTACTCGTAGGTTTTTACCAAGGTGTCGCCGGCGGGCTGTGTACCGGCATTTATAAAGCGCCTGGTAAGCAGGTAACTCTCCAGCTTGGGTTGGGTGTAGCTGAGCAGGTCGAGCAGTTTAGACGCCTCCAGCTGCTGGCCATTTGCCAGGCCGGCATACACCGTAATAACCCATAAAGCAATTATTTTTTTCATACTGCTGTTACGCCTTTTGCAGCTAACCAATAGCATAGCCTGCCCGCTGTATACAGGGCAAATATATTTAAAATGTGGCATACCTGCCGGTGCTTTGCGGCGGCCGGCAGCGGGCTTTGCCAGCAGGTACGGGCAGGGTTACCCTACTTTGTGCTGGTTGATAAAATCTTTAATGGTGTCGGGCTCAAACAGGTATTTCCTGTTTACCAGTATATACGTTATTTTATTTTGGCGGCACCAGCGCTTAATGGTGCTTTCGCTCATGTTAAGCAGCAGCGATACATCTTTTACTGTAAGCAGCGGCGAAAAAGGCAGGTAGGGGTTAAATGAGGGCCCGTGGGCAGGTTGTAATGGATGGCTCATATATAAAAGGGTTAATAATGATGTTAAAATAATACCTGTTTTTTACAATGTCAATACCCTGCATAAAAAAAAGCTGCTTTTTTTGCAGCTTTTTAGTTGTTGGGCTATGGGTGGCTGTTATTGAGCATACTGCGTAATAACATTGCTAAAAGCCATTTGGCCATCCCTGCCGGCCACCACTACCCTAAACCAGTATTGTTTGGCAGGCTGCAGGTTGGTAAAAGTGTGTTTAATACGGCTGCTGGGGGTGCTTATCCAAACCGTATCATCGGTAGGTGGCTCGTAACAGGTTTGAAAAAGGTACGATGAGGCGCCCGGGGTGCGTTGCTGCAGGCCCACCTCCAGCTCGCCGCTGCTGTTGCCATTGGCCACGTAAATAAGGCCGGGGCTGGCCAGGTGCGTTGGCTCCCTGTCTTTAGTAAGGGTGTAGCCGCTGCTGATTAATACCGTGGTATTGTTGTTGGCTGCAAACAATACATAGCTGCCCAGGCGGTACAATACATCTTGCAGTTGCTGGCGCAACTGGTTTTTTTCGGCGATATTGTTTCGGCCAAGGCCTGCCGCCACTACCAGCGCTTGTGCGTAACTGTTATTGATGCTTTGCAGCTCGGTAAGCATGGCTGTAGCATCCGGATAAGCCGGGTTGCCGGTAATACTGCTGGCAATGTGTTGCGCCTTGGTAAGCAGGTCGGCATCTGAAAGCTTTAAAAAGCTCAACGAAATTTTTTGTTTCAACATAATTGTTTGAATTGAATGGTTTAAAAAAATAATTACCCTTAGTTAACTGCTGCCTCCAAAAATTATTATATGCCTGTAACGCTATGAACGCTATGAACGATAAATCGCTTTAAAATCTTTGCAGCCCGGCTGCCGGGCAGTGCCAAAGCACTTTATTTTATCATTTTTGGTATTGCCGTTACCTGCTTTTTCCATGAAGTCGAAGGGCATTTCCATGAAGTCGAAGGGCATTTCCATGAAGTCGAAAGGCATTTCCATGAAGTTGAAAGGTGTTTCCATGAAGTCGAATGACATTTCCATGAAGTTGAAAGGCATTTCCATGAAGTTGAAGGGCCTTTCCATGAAGTTGAAAGGCATTTCCATCAAGTCGAAAGCCATTTCCATGAAGTTGTAGGGCATTTCCATGAAGTTGAAAGGCATTTCCATGAAGTTGCCGGCCTTTGGTTGGATGCCGAAGGGCATTGCCATTAAGTATTTGATTGTTTACCTCAAAAGCTAGGGCAGGGCAGCGGGCATGTAGCGGGGGAGGATGAAGCAGGCTACCGTTTATTAACCCTTGCAACCCCACGTTATTTAACAGGCGATGGCTGTTTTATTATGGCAAAATAACTGCAGGCGGCACCGGGCTTTTTTGGGTTTTATTACTATGCTCATCTTGTAATCAACGATAGATTTTTGTGTAAATATATTTTTATGAAACACATCTTATATAAATTGCTTACGCTTGCTTTTTATTGCATTGCCAGCAGCATGCAGGCCAATGCCCAAAGCATCGATTTTAAAAATAAAGAAGAGCAATATACCCGTATGGATAATGCGGATATTGTTTATTATGCAGCGGTATCCGTAACCGGTAGCCTGCGTACAGCTGTAAACAATGTTGCTGTTACCATCAGCAGAAATGATGGTACTGCAGGCGATTATACATTGGGCAGCAGCAGCTTTTCGCTGGCAGCTATGTCGGGCAGCTGCCTGCTGCCAATCAACATTAAAAGAGGCAAGCCCACCAAAGCAGCCGATACCGTGTTGCTGCATTTTACCGATCCGCTAACCGATAAAATAAGATCGCTGTACATTGCCATAACAGCAGCAGAACAAAATGCAACCGGTAAGGGTATTAAAAATATTATGTACCTCAATGCCTACAATTTTGATTTTGGCGATACCAAATTATCCTCTAATTATGTGGGGCATCTAAATTTTTATTTACCATCCACCAGTAAAAATAAAAAGTGGGGTTTTAACACTGGTGTGATGAAGATAAGTTACGGCCAAAAAGATACTTCGCTGGATGTGGCTGTATTTGTTAAAGAAAATGCATTGATTGATGCTTTTGATACGGTAAGGGATGGCCTTAAATACCTGCGCAAAGTAAATACCTATAATACCAGCCGCAGCAATACGGTATGGAGTTTTTATGTACAGCCATTTTATGAGCTTACCCAAGCGAATGACAATTTTAAAGTATATGCCCACCTGCACCTTGAGCTGCTGGCCAGTAAATGGAGCAGCACCACCACCGCCACCACTATTAAGCAGGATACTGCTGTATACAATGCCGCCACCGATAATAATATGCTGCTACGGTATACTTACAGCAACAGCAATACATACACTGTACACTCCGTATCGGGTTACTTTGGCGCTGGGTTTACATTTGATGTTAAGCCATGGGACGATGGCAGTTTTTTCTTTCAGCCCACATGGGGCATTACCAGCAATAAGCCCTCCAACTCATCAATAGATATTAATACCCTGTATACCCCCACCCGTGCCGAAAAAACAGACCGGGTACGCCCCTTGCAGGTTTTTTACCTGGTAAGGGCTTATTATACACACAACCTGGTAAAAGAAAAATCAACCGTTGTTGTGGGTGTAGATATACGAGGACTGATGCGGCTGTATGCACCGCAGTATGCAGTATATGCAGGGCTTAACCTAAGCCTGGATGCAGTGCTTGGATTAATAAAGGGCGATAAGTAACTACAGGGGTTAGCTGCTGAATACATAAGCCATTACAAGGGCTGCTTGCATGGCAGGGATGCTGCTGTATTAGTTATCTTTTTTTTCGGGATAGTACGAAAAGCCGAGGTAGGCAATCTTCCAGCTGCCGTTTTCTTTTTCAAGTATCCTTGTTTCTAAAGATTTACCTAACACCTTACGGGTGTTTTTTTCGTACGAAATTTGTTCAAAAGTGTACCATGCCATTGTTTCGCTAATGCGAAAATTTTCGTTGGCCCTTTCTTCTGTTGAGCCCTGCCAAAGTGTTTCGTTGGCATCAAATTGTTTTTTCTTTTCTTGTGCCAACGATTCAAAGCCGGTATGGGCTACAATTTTTTCGGGGTAGCCCTCCCAATATCCAATCTTGCGAAAAGCCGGCGATTGCAGGTAGGTAGCTTTCCATGCTTCAAAATCTTGTTTGTAATAAGCCGTTGTTTCTTGTGCTATCAAGGCCACAATGGCTGCTTTTTCTTTTTCAAAATCTACAGGCTTGGGGGCAGTTTTTTGTTGTGCACAAGCTGCAAGTAAAAGCACCATTGCAAGGCAATAAAAAAAGTGTTTCATCCGTGTATGTTTTTGTGTGGTTGATATAAAAATGCTGTTGGCATATAGTATACTTGGTTGATTGGCTTGTAGCATAAGCCGGCAGCCACCTGTTTGCAAACCATCGTACTGCCCTTGGCGGGGCAATAAAACATGCAGGCCTATACTATTGGTTTATCTTTTTAAGATGGTATTAAATATAGCAAAAAATACTTGTTTGTTTTTATTCCTCTGCAAACAACAGTTGGCGTACCAACGGTAGCCGCCGGGCATATGGGCAGGCCGGCGCCCAATTGCCACAGGGCAAGTAAAGTGCCGGCTGCATTGTTTATAAATACTGCTTGCATTACCCGTGGCAACGCCGTATATTTCTGCAGCAATACAAATAAATAATGGCGATGGATGGATCGTGCCCGCTGAAGGCATTGCCTTGTAAGCTCATTAGTCACATCTAAATTGGCCAATATGAAATACCTTTTATGTATGGCGCTGCTGGCCTTAATGGCCTGCAATAGTGCCCCGCCCGAAACAATGCAAATGCCGGGCGCCTATAACATGATTGCTCAAAGTACCGATGATGGTACTACAGACACTACTTACACCACGTTAAAAGAATTTAAGATTTACACCGACAGGCACATGATGTATGTAAACATCAACCCAAGCGATACCGTATCACGCTTTGGTATTGGTACCTACACGGCCGACTCCGGCAAAGTGGTGGAGCATGTTTTTTACGGAGCCAGCGACTCTCTGGATAACAACCAGCCTACCAGCTACACGCTGCTGATTGAAAAAACCGACAAGGGGTTTAACCAGGTGATACCTGCTATTGTATCGGGCGGCAAAAGCTATAAGCTTACCGAAAAATACGAAACCTGGAGCAGCCCTGCCAAAACAGCGCTGGATGGTGCATGGCGCCTTACCCAATCGTACAACGTACTGGGTAAGGATACTACCGCCAACCTGCAAACGCAGTACAAAACCTTTTGGGCTGGCCACTTTATGTATGGCGGTACCTATAAAGACAGTGCCAGCCGCCTGCATACCAGCATAGGCTATGGCATGTTTGAGCTGCCGGCCGCAGGTAAGCTAAAAGAAAATGTAATTACCAGCACCTATTACCAGGCAAGGGGTAAAATATTTGATATTGAGCTGGAGCTTACCGGCACCGATGCCTTCAGGCAAACCATACACAATGCCGATGGCAGTAAAAGTGTAGAAGTGTACGAGCGGCTTAAATAACCGGCCATTGCTTTGCTGCCATGCAAAAAGCCCTTTTTGCAAAGGGCCTTTGGGTGCTGTATAGTTGAGTTGATTAAAACTACAGCGGCGGATAACACTACCCGCCGCTGTATGCATTATTTAAGATTGTGATATACTTTTTGCACATCTTCATCCTGCTCCAGCTTGTCTACCAGTTTTAATACATCCTGTGCGGCCTCTTCGCTCAGCTCTACTGTATTGGCAGGTATACGGGTAAGTTCGGCCGTAATTACTTCAATCTTTTTTTCCTCCAGTGCCTTGCTCATATTACCAAACTCGTTGTATGCCGTGCGGATGATGATATTGCCTTCGCTGTCTTCGCCAATTTCTTCCAGGCCATAATCTATCAGCTCCAGCTCCAGCTCCTCCAGGTTTTGGCCATTGTTTTTTACTTTAAACTCTCCCATACGGGTAAACGAAAAAGCCACACTACCGCTGGTGCCCAATGCGCCATTGCCCTTGGTAAAGTGCATGCGTACATTGGCTACGGTACGGGTGGGGTTGTCGGTAGCGGTTTCTACCATCATGGCCACGCCGTGAGGGGCATAGCCCTCGTACACCAGCTCCTCGTAATTGCTGGTATCTTTACCCATTGCTCTTTTTATGGCAGCTTCTACCCTGTCTTTAGGCATGTTGCAAGCCTTGGCATTGAGGTAGCAGCGGCGCAGGGCAGGGTTATTATCGGGGTCGGGGCCACCGGCTTTTACTGCAATATTTATTTCTTTACCAATACGGGTAAAGTTTTTGGCCATTTTATCCCAGCGGGCAAACATGGCACTTTTTCTTACTTCAAATATCCTTCCCATAATTATTTCGTTTTGTACACCAGCTAATAACCCTGCTGCAATAGCAGCAGTATACCGGGCGGCTGCAAAAGTAAGGAAAATTGGTTTTTAAGCCCAGTATGGCTTATATGGCTGCTGGCAGTAAAAAATAGGGGTGGTGGATGGCCGGCGTTTTATACCGCATGTATTTTTTGTTTACTTTGGTTGTATGCAAAAGGCATTACTGGAGGTAAACAATTTTACGCTTGATTTTAACGGCGCCACCGCACCCACCCGGGCGGTAAACGGTATTAGTTTTAGCATTGCCCCCGGCGAGTTGGTAGCGGTAGTGGGCGAAAGTGGCAGCGGCAAATCGGTAACCGCTTTATCAATGCTGCAGCTGTTGCCGGCGGCGGCATTGCCCGGTGGCAGCATGCTGTTTACCGCACCCGGTAAGCCTGCGGTAAATATTTTATCGTTGGATAAAAAAGCCATCCGCAAAGTAAGGGGTAAGGATATAGCCATGATTTTTCAGGAGCCTATGACGAGCCTTAACCCGGTATTTACCTGCGGCAGCCAGGTAATGGAAGCCATTATGCAGCACCAGCCGGGTAGCAAAAAAGCGGCCCGGCAAAAGGTAATGGAGTTGTTTGCACAGGTGCAGCTGCCCGAGCCTGCGGTAGTATTTAATAAATACCCACACCAGCTAAGCGGCGGGCAAAAGCAACGGGTAATGATAGCCATGGCTATCAGTTGCAACCCGGCACTGCTGATAGCCGATGAGCCTACCACGGCGCTGGATGTTACCGTACAGCAAAGCATTTTGCAATTGATAAAACAACTGCAGCAGCAACAGGGCATGAGTGTATTGCTGATAACACACGACCTTGGGCTGGTGGCCGATGTGGCCGATAAAGTGGTGGTGCTGTACAAGGGCCAAATAGTAGAGCAAGGTGCGGCGGCTACCGTATTGCAGCAGCCTGCCCATGCCTACACCAAAGCACTGCTGCAGTGCCGGCCTGCCCTGCATGCCCGTGGCAGCAGGCTGCCTGTAGTGGGTGATGCGTTGGCCGGTACTACCATACTACCTGCGTTGCAACCCGAAAATAGCAAGCTGGCCAGCCCGGCAGCAGGCATTGCCCTGCAGGTGCAGGAGCTGCAGGTACACTACCCCGGTAAACGCAACTGGCCGGGCA
>JBDKJT010000209.1:0-4674 GCA_039796475.1 Bacteroidota bacterium
TGGGCTGGTAGTAATGAAGTAATTAATAATCAAAAAAGATAAACCAATGGGTACTAAACAAAAACCGTTGAACGAAATGACCTTGGAAGAGTTAACAGTCCGTGAAAAAGCTACTAAAACATCTATTGCCGTAATGGCTGTTGCCATTGCTATCATGGCAATTACCGGGGTGTATATCACTATAAAAAATGGCTTTAGTGTGTTTACAGTAATGCCCATTATTTTTCTTTCATTACTATTTGTAAATGTAGGCGTGTTAAAAAAAATTAGGCAGGAGATAGCTGCAAAACAATAACCGGTAATAAGTAATAGTATTGCTTATTGGCCTGGCTAAGCTAGCTTGCTTGCGGTATAGATAATAATAATAAGCCCAACCTTTTTAAGGGTTGGGCTTATTATTATTTTTAAATTGATTAGTCCCTGTAGTTAAGCGCTGGCTTACGGTCGCCAAGCAGGGCTTTGTATTGGTAGCTGCCTTTTTCTTTTACAAATTCTTCTTTAGCATTCGTAATTAGTAAAGGATTAAGGTAGAGGTCAATTGCAGTAAGTGCCATTGTTTTAGCTGCCACCATCATACCTTTTGTACCAATTTCTGTACCGCCGCAAGCAACAGCCTGCCAGCTATGTGCCGCTGTACCGGCTACCCAGGTGGCGCTTCTTAAACCCACGGTAGGCACTACGTAGCTCACATCGCCAACATCTGTACTACCACCTCCAGCATCTTTTTCAATTTTAAGCGGCTTTACAATTGCTGCCGTATTAATTGAGTCAACCGTAACAGTAAAACTCTCCTGGATTTTTTTTGCAAAGGCAGTTTCGGTTGCGGTGTATTGTACACCACCGGTTGCTTCAAGATTTTTTTGCATCACTGCAGCCAATGAGCTGTTTAACAGTAAATCATGCGTACCGCCAATTATTTCAAAATCTGTTTTGGTACCAGTGCCTAAGGCTGCACCATTGGCAGCATCCACCACCCGATCAAAAATACTCAGTACCTGGTCTCTTTTAGGATGCCTGATGTAGTAATATACTTCTGCAAAATCGGGTACTACATTGGGGGCTTTACCACCATTGGTAATTACATAGTGGATACGGGTTTCTTGAGGTATATGTTCCCTCATCATATTTACCATATAGTTCATTGCCTCTACAGCGTCCAGGGCGCTGCGGCCCCTCTCTGGCGCACCAGCTGCATGTGCAGATACCCCGTAAAATCTAAATTTGGCCGATTTGTTGGCCAATGCACTCGTCATTGTTACAGCATTACTATTACCGGGGTGCCAGTGTATAGCCACATCTACATCATTCAATAACCCGGCCCGTACCATATATACTTTGCCGCTGCCACCTTCCTCAGCAGGGCATCCCAATACCTTAATGGTGCCGGTTAGTTTTTTTTCTTCAATCAGTTTTTTTATAGCAATGCCCGATGCTACAGAAGCCACGCCAAACAAATGATGGCCACAGGCATGCCCGGCAATTTTGCCTGCAGATTTTTTTTCAGGATCGGTTGTTTGTGATAAACCGGGTAATGCGTCAAACTCGGCCAGTATGGCAATTACGGGGCTGCCGCTACCGTAAGTGGCTACAAATGCAGTAGGTATATCTGCCACGCCGGCCTGTACAGTAAATCCGTTGTCTTTTAGTGTTTGCTGCAACAGGGCGGTACTTTTTTCTTCTTTATAGCCCACTTCTGCATAATCCCATATTTGCAGTGCCATATTTTTATATTGAGCATAATTATCCTGCATGCTGCTTGCTGCTTGATTTTTTAATGCAAGCTCTTTACTAACGGCGGCTTTTTTTTGTGCAGTTACTGTAATGATAGTGCTAACCATTATCAGTACCAGGTAATATTTTTTTATAGTCATGGGTATTTATTTTAAGGATGAAGTTAATGGATTAATGATACAGCTTGCTTACTGATTTAATCATCTGTTGCTTTGTTTTTTAAAGCCATCAGCAGGGTGTAGGCACCTTTTATTACCAATAGTTTTTTATCAAGCATTTCACTGTTTTTTAGCTCAGTGTATCCATTTTCTGATAAGCCGGTATCTGCCGGTACCAATTGGTATTGAGTATTGTTTAGTGCCACAAATACATAGGAGTGATTTTCAAATTGTACAATAGCTTCATCGGGTATTGCCATTGTATTGCTGCTATTTGTTTTTATAACGGCATTCATATACATGCCGGGTAATAACGCCCGGTCGTATTCTTCAAAATGACAATGCACTTCTGCTGTTCTTTCTGCTGTAATATCCTGGCTGATTAATAAAATTTCGCAAGAATATTTTTTTTCAGGTTGATGGTTGGTAAATGCCTCCAGCTTTTGCCCTACTGACAGCTTTCCCAGGTCTTTTTCAAAAATGGTAAGATTAAGATGAATGTCTGCAGGGTTTACCAGCTCAAATAATATATCCGCCGGATTTACATACTTGCCAATATTTACATGCACTGCAGAAACAAAACCATTAATAGGTGAATATATCTGCACTGTTTTTGATAGATTGTTTTCTGTAAGTTGGTTGGGGTTAATATGTATCAATTGCAATTTTTCGGCAAGTGCTTTTAAAGCAATACGGGTATTATTGTATTCCATTTGTGCTTGCTGGTATACTTTATCGCTGCTTGCTTTATCCTCGTTTAATTCTTTTTGCCGGTTAAATTCGGCTTGCGCATATTGCAGCCTGCTTTTGGTAACGAGGTAGTCTTGTTGTAGCTGTATGTATTGCTGGTCTTCCATGCTGGCAATTACCTCGCCTTTGCTAATATGCATACCTGGCAATAGTTTGGTAGATTTTAAATAGCCGCCTAATGGCATACTTACCGACACCATATTTTGTGGAGGCACATCAATTTTGCCTGTAACCTTTAACAGCGACGACATGTTGCGCTGTTGTGGTATTGCTGTTTCAATGGCTGTGTTTTTTAATTGTGCAGCACTAAGTGTTACGATGTTTTCGGCTTCGTTATTATTTGTTTCGTTGGATGTTGGGTTGGCATTGCGGCAAGCTGCAAATATTAATAGTAAGCCAAAGGCTGATAAAATTTTCATGCTGAATATTATTTACGGGTGAGGTAATAAATTTGGATGATGCCCTGGTTAAGTGATTGCACGGCATCCAGGTAATTGCTTTTTACTTCTATGGTTTGATTGGTGAGTATTACCCAGTCTAAAAAATTTATTTCGCCACTTTGTAGTTGCCGGCCAGCTGTATTGCTGATGAGGGCTGTGTTGGGTAAGGCTGTATTTTCAAAATAGTCAATTACCTGTAATTGTTGCTGGTACTGCATCCAGGCTGCTTGTTGCTGTTGCTTTAATATGGCATGCTGCTGATCGTATTGCATATTGGCCATTATGCGGCTGGTTTTGGCGGCATTAATTTTTGCCTTTTGAGGGCCGGTAAAAATAGGAATGCCAATACCCAATTGGCCGGCATGAAACCGGTTGGAGGCCGAGTATATTTTTTCATCTGCACCCATGCCCCGGATGCTTGTATTAAAATATGCAAGGGTAAGCTCAGGTAGTAGCCTGGCTTTTTCTGCTGCTGTACCAGCATCAGCCACTACTTGTTGTTGCTTTATAAGCTGCAGTAAAAGATGGGTATCCAGCCCGGTGGTGTCTGGTTGCAGATGAGTGATTTTTATACTACTGGCTGCAGGTGTATACATTGCTTGTGCGTTTAACAGCAGGTTAAAAGCCAGCCTTGTAATTTCAATATCCTGCTGTAGTTTTTTTAACTGTAGCAAAATATTGCCACGCTGTATTTCGGCAGTTGTTTTTTCCAGTATATTGGTTTCTCCTTTGCGTAACCTTAATACCGATTTTTGATAGAATGAATCGTACAGGTTGTAGCTATCCTGCAATAATTTTTCTTTTTGTATTTGTACCAGCCATGTATAGTAGGTGGTGCTTACCTGCTGTTTTATTTCTGTTTCTTTTAAGGCGTTACCCAGCACTGCCGCTTTCCATTCTTCGGTTAATAATTTTTTTTGTTTACTATACACTCCCGGCAGGCTAAACGATTGAGCAATGCCCAGCCTGGTATCTGTATATGCACTGTTGAGTTGCCCTGCCTCTGCTGTAATAGCAGTTGCAGGCAGTTGGCCGGCGGTGGCAATAAGCTGTTGCTGATATAACTGTTGCAGCTGCCCGTTTTTTATAGTAAAATTATTTTTTAATGCGGTATCAATGGCCGCCGGTAATGATATTGCATTTTGTGCTGTCACCTTGCTACTACCCATAATGATTAGCAGTAACAGCATGGCTTGCATGCCAATATTTTTTTTCATACGCAGTGATTTTTTCTCGAAAAAGATGTATAAAATCGGCAGTAAAAACAAGGTAAGCAATGTGGCAATTAATAAGCCTCCAATTACTACCGATGCCAGGGGGCGTTGTACCTCTGCACCGGCGCCATTGCTAAGGGCCATGGGTAAAAAACCCAATGAGGCTACAAAGGCCGTCATTAATACGGGCCTCAATCGTAGCTTGCTGCCTGCTAATACAATTTTATACAGGTTGTGATATCCCTGTTGTTTAAGCCGGTTAAATTCTGCTATTAACACAATGCCATTTAATACGGCCACGCCAAACAATGCAATAAAACCAACGCCGGCGCTTATGCTAAAGGGCATGCCCCTTGCTGCTAAAATAAATATGCCGCCGAT
>JBDKJT010000210.1:0-22997 GCA_039796475.1 Bacteroidota bacterium
TTTACCTACCCAGACAGAAAAGAACCTGATACCATTTGGGTGCCCGAAGAAAGATTGGTATTAATGCCCGAAATAGCAGATGCCGTATAGCAACATACATCATTTAAAAAACCGCAACTTGTATTGCGGTTTTTTAATGTCCAAAAAAATGTTTTCAAAATATTTTGAAAGTTCAAAACAATACTTAACTTTAGGTTACAAATTAACCGCATGAAATTATCTGAAGCCAAACAACAATTTATCAGCAGCTGGGGCGCTTTTGGTACGCATTGGGGTATCAATCGTACGATGGCTCAGATACATGCCTTACTAATGGTAAGCCCGGCACCCCTTACGCAAGATGATATTATGGAGCAGTTGGATGTAAGCAGGGGTAATGTAAACATGAATATCAGGGACCTTATCAGCTGGGGATTGGTAGACAGGGTTATACTTGCTGGCGAAAGAAAAGAATATTTTAGCGCCGAAAAAGATATCTGGAAAGTAGCTACCCAAATAACAAGGGAAAGAAAAAAAAGAGAATTAGACCCCATGTTAAAGCTGCTTGCACAGCTCGAAAAAATTGATGGAGACCGAAAAAACCCTGAAGTAAAACAATTTGTAGATACAGTTGGCAATATAAAAAAACTAGGCCTGCAGGCAGATAAAATGCTGGATGTAATGATTAAAGCCGACGAAAACTGGTTTTTAAGCGGCCTGCTTAAAATATTTAAATAGTTGATACTGCTTTTGCAGCAGCCGCCTGGTGCGGCTTTATTTACAATTTATATTTTCATTTTTTTCTGAAATTTTAAAAATTACAAGATATGAAAAAATTTAAATCCGCCGACCTGCTCATCAGCATATTGCTGATTGTGATAGCGGTTGTATATGCAATAATTAAAAGAAACCAAACTGCCTTTGCTGGCTATTTTGTAGTAGGTGCCTGGCAAGTAATAAGTATGTTGCTGCATTACAAAAAGCAATTATTTACACAAACAGGTGGCAGCCGCAGTAATTACCACAAATGCATACTGGCAATAGCCCTTTTTACAGCTATACTTCTTTTAGCGGCAAAACTTACCGAATGGATGCTGCTGCCACTGCTGCTATTTTTATCGTTACTGCTATTTACAGCGCCTGTTTTAGCCATTTACTATACCTGGCTTTGCTATAATGAAACCTATGTTAAAATGCGGCGGCCAATGTATTTTCTCAAATAATTTTTCATCATTAAAATCTACTAAAATGAATTTTACCATCCTCACTTACTGCCTTTACCTGCTAATTACCATTGGCATTACCATTTGGGTAGCTACTACCCTGTTTAAAAACGGCAAAATATTTTTACAAGATATTTTAACGGTAATAAAGTAGTTGCTGATAGTGTAAACAACCTCTTACTGGTAGGCTTTTACCTGGTAAACCTTGGTTATGCCATCTATACCTTACAAGTTACAAGTGCCATTACATCGCTGCAGCAGGTAATAGAAGTACTCAGTATTAAAGCAGGCCTTATCATATTAATTCTGGGCGGTATGCATTTTTTTAACCTGTACATTTTTTTCAATCTCCGCAAAAAAGCGTTGCAGGATAAAGTGGCAAAGCAATTACAAATTACCCCGGCAAATCCATCTAAATAATTAACCGGCAACAGCCCAAAAATTGTTATAAAATTTATCACTCATGCAACACAAAAAAATTATTATCGCCGGTGGTAGTGGCTTTATCGGGCAAGCATTGTGCAACTATTTTGGCCTGCACAATCAAATAGTAGTGCTAGGTAGGCAAGCTACGCAGCAACCCACCAACGCCAATGGCCAATACAATATTTGCCCTGCGGCAGCCAATAATATCCGTTATGTAAAATGGGATGCACAAACAACCGGGCATTGGATAAGCGAACTGGATGGAGCCGATTTGCTTATCAATTTAACAGGCAAAACGGTTAACTGCCGATATACACATGCCAACAAAAAAGCAATAGTAAATAGCCGCATCGATAGCACCAATGCGCTTGGCAAGGCAATACAAAAGGCAAAAGTTTCTCCAAAACTGTGGATTAATGCTGCTTCGGCTACCATATATCCTCATGCCACCGATACACCCCGTGATGAAAATTTCACCAACTTTGCAAACGATTTTTCGGTGCAGGTATGCCAACGGTGGGAGGATGCATTTTTTAGCCAACATACGCCCAACACCCGTAAGGTAGCCTTGCGAATGGCCATTACTTTAGGCGAAGGTGGGGTAATGCTGCCATATTTTAATTTGCTCAAGTATGGCCTTGGTGGCCGACAAGGCAGCGGCCATCAATGGTTTAGCTGGGTGCATGTACAAGATACCTGCCGTATGATTGAGTGGTTAGCCGAAAATACAACCCTGCAGGGTGTTTATAATTGTGTAAGCCCAAATGCAGTTACCAACAATGCGTTTATGCAAACACTCCGCCAGGTTACCGGGTACAGCGTTGGCTTGCCCACTTATAAGTGGATGCTTTACCTGGGTGCAATAATGATAGCCACTGAGCCTGAGTTGGTATTAAAAAGCCGCTGGGTACTGCCCAACCGAATCATGCAAAGTGGATTTCAATTTAAATATCCCCTATTGCAGCAAGCACTTAAAGATATTATTGCACAAACACCCCGGCAACTGTACCATCTTTTTTAATTCAACCACTCGTAATTTTGCAAAGTATGAGCAAGTATACCCACCACCCGGTAATATTATTTGATGGCCTGTGCAATTTTTGTAATGCCGCTGTAAACTTTACTTTAAAAAGGGATAAAAAAAAACAACTGCGTTTTACTGCCTTCCAAAGCCTGGCTGGGCAGCAGCTGGCACAGCAATTTGGCTTTTCGTCGCACAATATGGCATCCTTTGTATTTATTGAAAATGGTAAAACCTACTTGTACGCTACTGCTGCCTTAAGAGTATGCAGGTACCTGCGCCAGCCTTGGCCGCTACTGTACGCACTTATACTGGTACCCCCTTTTTTTAGAGATGGGCTTTACAAATACATAGCTAAAAATCGTATTAAATGGTTTGGCGCCCGGCCACACTGTATGATACCCACGCCCGATGTAAAAGCACAATTTTTATCTGAGTAAACATCAACGTATGCAATCAAAAAAAACATTGGTATTGGGCGCCTCCACCAACCCCGCCCGTTACAGTTATTTAGCCATTATGCGATTAAGAGAGCAGCAGCATTCAGTAGTGGCCATTGGCAAAAAAGCAGGATGGGTAAAGGATGTAGCCATACAAACTGGCCAACTCCCCATTGCAGGTATACACAGCATAACCCTGTACCTCAATCCCCAGCATCAAGTGGAGTACTACCAATACATACTGTCTCTGCGGCCCCAGCGCATTATTTTTAATCCCGGCACCGAAAACGATGAGTTGTACGAGCTGGCAAAACAGCAAGGCATACAAGTGCTGGAGGCCTGCACACTGGTAATGCTAAGTACCCAGCAATATTAATTTTTTTGTACGCCGGCCATATATCTCTACCCGGCATTGGCCCTGCTTTACGCTGCTACCCGGCAGTTGGCCACACCCATAGCCCCCCTACAACAGCCGGGGTATCCGCTTCAATCAGGCGTAGTACCTGTGCAGCACCGCAACTTGCTGCCAGTATACCAAATACAATAAAACCAGCAGTAATACCGTTACTTCATCAGGCAGTTTGTGCCAAAACATATCCAATTCCAAAAACAATCGTATGAAGAACATGACCAAATGGTACGGCTTTGTAGTGTTCCTGCTTGCAGCAAACGGCGTATTTGCCCAGCAAAAAAAGCCCAGTCTTTTTGCCGCCTATCCCAACCAAATTACTTGCTCCGAGCAACAACTCAATCAACTATTTACAGCCAATACAGGCAACACCGTATCCCTTGTACTACCCGGCAACCTGCTATTACAAGGCCAAGTAAAAAATAAAATAACCAAGTATGGCCAAATACAAACGCTGGCAATACAGCTACCTGCTTTTGGCAACATACTACTATCGGTAAGCAGGCACCAAAATGCTCAAAACCATACTATATACAGCGCCCGTTTATTAAGCAACCAATTTGCAGATGGGTACCAGCTTAAACGAAACAGCAACGGACTTTACCAGTTTGAAAAAATTGAAACAGAAAAACTGCTGCCTGTATGTGAGGCTCCCGTAATCAGGTAATAGCCATCAACCATATCCAACATCCAAATACCTAACCTGATGAAAAACAAATTTACCTTAACAATCCTGCTGTTGTGCTTAGCTACAGCGGTTATCTGCCAAAATAAACTAAACAGTTACCCTGCAGCAAAAGCCACAATATACCTTGATTTTGACGGGGAATTTATTAACAGCCCTGTATGGAATACCGGCAATGCCTTTACCTGCAAACCGGCAGGCTTTACCAATACAGAAATCACCGAAGTTTTTAACCGGGTGGCAGAAGATTATCGGCCTTTTAATATCAACATTACTACCGACGAAGCTATATTTATTGCAGCACCAGCCGATCAGCGTATCCGGGTAATTATTACCCCCACCAGTAGCTGGTTTGCAGGTGTGGGCGGTGTGGGCTACCTGGGTTCGTTTACCTGGGGCGATGATACCCCTTGCTTTGTATTTTGCGATCGGCTGGGTGGCAACAATCCTAAAATGGTAGCCGAAGCCTGCGCCCACGAAAGCGGCCACTCATTAGGGTTATCTCATCAATCTAAATATGATGAAAGCTGCCACTTAACAGCCTCTTACAATAACGGTACAGGTACCGGCGAAACCTCCTGGGCACCCATTATGGGCAATAGCTACTACCGCAATATGAGTGGGTGGAGCAATGGCCCCACCCCTTTTGGATGTGCCAATGTGCAAGACAATCTTTCTATCATTACCTCTCGTAACGGATTTGGATACCGGGCAGATGACTACAGTGATGATATAGCGGCGGCAAGCCCCATTGGCAACCCGTTTAACATTAACATCAACGGTATTATAAGCACCAGTGCAGATAAAGATGTATTTAAATTTACGCTTGATTACAACAGTAATTTTCGGTTAGATGCTTTGCCTTTTGCCGTAAATAGTCAAAACAACGAAGGCGGCAACCTGGATATTAAATTATCGTTGTACGATGCCAACCAACAATTATTATATGTAAGCAATCCAGATAATAGCATGAGTGCCGTAATTGATACCATTTTACAAAGTGGCACTTACTACGTAATGGTTGATGGTACCGGCAATACAAACACCAGCGATTATGGCAGCCTGGGCTCTTACTCACTAAAGGGGTTACCCGGCGTACTGCGTATTTGCGATGCTACGCTTAACGGTAGTGTAATCAATAACCAGCACCAGTTAAACTGGAGCCTTGTTTGTTACGAAAGCATTGGTGCCATCACACTGGAGCAATCTGCCGATGGCCTTCAGTATAAAAGTATTGTTACCCCCACCCAAGGGCAAAACAGCTATAGCTATAGCCCTTACCTGCGCAACGATCTTTACTACCGGGTAAAAATTGCTTCGGCATCAGGCAAAATAGTATACTCTAATACCGTTTTGTTAAAAGGCGTTAGCAATGGAAGCACCCGCTTTACAGTATCTACCTATACGCAGGGTAGTATACGCATTACGGCTTACGAAAACTACAGCTACCAGTTGGTTGATTTAAATGGCAACCGCATAGCAGCGGCGGCAGGCAAGGCGGGCATTCATCAAATAGATATAAGCAATAAACCGGCAGGCATGTACTTGTTGCAATTAATAAGCAACCACAACAGGCAAACCGAAAAAATTATTAAAGAGTAACATAGTAGTTCATGTTAAGGTAAAGGGGGCGGCCGCAGGCTGCCCCTCTTCATTTTCGCCAGCGGTTAATTTTTAGTTACCGGTGTTTATTGGTTAATAATTGCGGTATATATCACATTTATTATCTGTAACTTTAAAAAACCCCTTTAATATGTTATGGAGAAAATTTAATGGCGATCCCATCGAGCTCCCCATCAAAGCAGCAGTAGAAGCTGCTATTAAAAGAGAAACCAGTAATGGTTACCATTTAAAAGTATGTATTGGTACCGACAGCCAGGTAAAAGGTGCAGAAACAGAATTTGCCACCGTTATTGTTTTTTTACGGGAAGGTCACGGAGGATTTATGTTTATCCACAACGAAAAAACCCGGCACAAATACAGTATTAAAGAAAGGATGCTGGTAGAGGTAGCTAAAAGTATTGAGATTGCGTACGAATTGTGCAATTTATTTACCCAGTACGATGTGGATATGGAAGTACATGCCGACATTAACACCAATCCGCATTTTAAAAGCAACGAAGCACTTAGGGAAGCCATGGGTTACATCTTGGGCATGGGCTTTGCCTTTAAAGCCAAGCCCGAAGCCTTTGCCAGCAGCAGTTGTGCCAATAAAGTGGTAAACTAATAAAGCTTTTACCAATCAATTTGCATCGCATTGGCACATTGCGAAAAAGGTTGCTATCGGCCCTGCTCATCGTCATTATTCAGCTCTTCAATAAGCGCCAATATCTTATCTCTGCCCATTTTTTTGGCAGCACTGCTTACAAAATGTTGTGGCAAAAATTGCCAGCTTTGCCGCAGGGTATTTAAAAATAGTTTTACATTTTTGGCCACTATGGCCTGTGTTTCTTTATCTGCCTTGGTAAATATAAGTGCCAGCGGAATGCCCCACTTATCAAGCCTGTTTAAAAACTCCAGGTCAATTTTTTGAGGAGCGTGGCGGGCATCAATCAATACAAACATCATCTTTAAATTTTGCCGCTTGCGTATGTATCCTTCTATCATTTGCTCCCACCGGCGGCGGCTGCTAATGCTTACTTTAGCAAAACCATAGCCCGGTAAATCTACCAGGTACCAATGGGTTTCTTTAGGCTTACCGTCATATTTATCTGGCACACTCATTATTTCAAAATGATTAATAAGCTGTGTTTTACCTGGCGTGCCCGATGTTTTGGCCAGCTTATCGTTATTGCAAAGCATATTTATAAGCGAAGATTTGCCCACATTACTACGGCCAATAAACGCAAACTCATTGCGGTCGGCCACCGGGCATTTATCAAACGAAGGGCTGCTGATAAGATATTTGGCAGATTTTATTTGCATGCAGCAAAGATAACTGCTGCCAATACAGTAAGTAGTAAAATTTACAATAGTTTACCCGGCATAAATACAAGTAGCATTGGCAAACTTTTAATCGGCTTTAACGTTTTACAAGGTGCAACCAATTTAAACAGTTTATATTTGCAGCAATGACCAAGTTTGCACACGACGATGTGGTACCGGCAAAACAATCTGAGCTTACCAAGAAAGAACAGGTAGCCGAAATGTTTGATGATATTGCTTTTAGGTACGATTTTTTAAATCGCTTTTTAAGTGCCGGCATTGATGTTAGCTGGCGTAAAAAAGCCATTCAACAGCTAAAGCCGCTGCAACCTAAAAAAATACTGGATGTAGCCACCGGCACAGGCGACGTAGCCATCATGGCCAGTAAAATATTGCAACCACAAGAGGTAATTGGTATTGATATTAGCGAAGGCATGCTGCAATTAGGCCGAAAAAAAATTGCCAACGAGGGGTTAACAAATTGCATACAATTGCTGAACGGTGATAGTGAAACAATAAAGTTTAACGATAACACGTTTGATGCTGTAACCGTGGCTTTTGGTGTACGAAATTTTGAAAACCTGGAGCAAGGGCTGAGTGAAATAAAACGGGTATTAAAGCCAGGGGGTAAACTGGTAGTGCTTGAGTTTAGCAAACCAAAAGCACCCGTTATGAAGCAACTGTACAATGTGTACATGAAGGTGGTGGCGCCTGCGATGGGCAACCTGTTTTCTAAGAACCGCAATGCATATAAATATCTTGACGAATCCATTAAAAAATTTCCAGAGGGCAAAAACTTTACATCAATATTAGATAACCTGGGTTATCAAAACACTTATTATAAACCACTGAGTTTGGGTATATGCAGCATCTATTGCGGAGAAAAATAAGTTTGCTTATCATTATACTTGCGGCATGCTCTTTTAAGAGTATGGCACAGTTGCGTACTGCACTCAATCAATTAGAGCATGATGATAAATTGTACCATTTTGGTATCAACCTGGGTTTTAACAAATCTCACTTTAGCTTTACACACCATCCACAGTTTTTAAACCCCACCATAAACAGGGATAGTGTAATGGTGATAGAAAGCCTCAACAGCACCGGCATTAACCTTGCCTGGCTGGTAAACCTTAATCTTAGCCCACATTTCGACCTGCGTACCTATCCGCTAAATCTTACTTTTAGCGAAAAGGCCTTTGAGTACAATCTTAAATACCCCGACCAGGCTGCTGGCGAAAGTGCACTTACCATCAAAAAAGTACAGTCTATCACCCTTAGCTTGCCTGTGCTCATAAAATTTAGCAGCGATCGTATTAACAACATGAAAGTGTATACACTGGCAGGTGGCCGGCTGGATTATGACCTTGCCTCCAATGCCAACAAAAAAAATGCGGAAGACCTTGTAAAAATTAAAGGGCTTGATTACAGCATAGAAGGTGGCATTGGCTTTCATATATACTTCCCTTATTTTGTTTTATCGCCCGAGCTAAGGATGAGCTGGGGCTTAAGTAACCTGCATAGCCGAAACCAAAGCCTTAAATTTAGCAGCAATATTGATAAGATCAACTCTCGTATGATCTCCTTTTCGCTAACGGTAGAATAAACAGCAATACCACACGATGCCCCAAACAATAATTTGCCGGGCAATTCATTTCCCTATTTTTGCCGAATTGATAACAGGCAAATTTTTTACCGCATGAACAAAATAGTACTGGTTATTTTACTTGGATGCAGCTTTTTTACAGCGCAAAGCCAATTGGTAACCCAGTTAAAAAAAGAGTTGGATACAACCAGCAACCCACTGGGTTTGGTTAAATACAAGTACAAAAAAAAATATAAAATTGATACGGTAGCAATTATTAGCACCACCACTTTTTTTGGCCTTGCCGACAGCATTGCCAGCAAAGGAAAAACTGGCAAAGTGTATGGCCCTTTTAAAGGCAGCAATGTGCTGGTAAAAATATTGGCAAAAGTACCCGGCACCTTTTACCATTTTAACCACATCGTTTTAGATACCAGTATTTTTAAGCCTGCCTTTGCCGATTCGTTGGCTGATAATATCATCAACCGTATTACAAGTGGCAATACCAGTTTTGAATCGATGGCTGCCACCTATAGCGCCGATCGGTCTTCCTCATCCAAGGGAGGAGATATGGGTTGGTTTGTAAAAGGGGTAATGATGCCCGATTTAGAAAAAACGGTTGTTGGCGGTAAAAAAGGTGCGTTGCTAAAAGTATGGACCAGCGCTGGTTTGCACATTGTATATATCAAAAGCAGCCCCAAAACTGATAACGCTTACGCCCTGTTGTTGAGGGTGTTTTTATAAAAAATTATTTGTAACAAAAAAGGGGATGTGGTATAA
Source organism: Bacteroidota bacterium (assembly GCA_039796475.1). Classification (GTDB taxonomy): domain Bacteria; phylum Bacteroidota; class Bacteroidia; order Chitinophagales; family Chitinophagaceae; genus Ferruginibacter. Next base: position 9,474 of record JBDKJT010000210.1, read on the forward strand.
TGCCACATCCCCTTTTTTGCAATTGCATACGTACTACTCGTTAATATCGGTGCCCGCTTTTAACTTCTCCATCATACTATTGATACTTTTTTTACTATCCTCATCAGGTGCTTGCGCCAGTGCCGCAGTAGCAAACTTTAAGGCATCTTTATATTTTGCTTCACTGCTTAAAGCCCTTGCCATGCCCATATTGGTTGTATACACAGCAGGATATTTTTTATAGTTAGCTTTAAACACCGCTGCAGCCTCTTTTGATTTTTTTTGATTAAGCAACTGGCGGCCATAGTTATGCAGCTCTTGCATATTGCCTAATGGCAAAGCCTCTGCCATCACCGCTGCAGCTTCTTCTTGCCTGTTTAACAAACCTAGTATCCTTGCCTTGGTGCTTAAAGATGTAAAGTTTTTTTCGCCAATATATTTTCCATTAACGCCATATTCGGCCCAGGTTAACGCTTCCTCTAAGTTGGTATTATTATCTGCACACCAGTTAGCCGCCTGCACCCACGGCCTCCAATCAAAACCTTTATCGCTGCGTAACTCGTTTCTAAAGCTTTGTAATTGCTGTTGCTTTACATCTGTTTCAATAGTAAAAGCAAACAGTAGCTTTTCCCATTGTAAAGCCACTGTGGCACTATTTTCTGTTTGTTGCACAAACTCGTATTTTAATCTTTCAACCAATCTGTCTACCACCTGTTGTTTAACCGGTACCCTCAACGCATCTTCACTTGGGTTGTAAAAATAGCTACCCCAGGAGGTGCTATTTTTTGATAAGATAAGCGTAGAAGCTTCTTTGCCCAACTCAATAAATAAGGCATAAGTACCGGCTGCTACCGGCTTACCCTGTACCGTTACCGGGGTTGAAAAATGGATGGTGGTATTTTCATTGGCACCTGCCCGCCAGGGAGCGGCCTTACTACTGCCAAAACCTAAATCTGTTAAGCCATAGGGCACCAGCTCTCCCCATATCTTTCCTTCCCTGCCTTTTACAGCCGGCCTGTCGTAATGGATGGTAACATCTGTTAAACCAATTCTTTCGCCAACTATGGCTTTTTTATTACCGCCATCTGCCACCGTGGTAAGCTGTGCATACGTTGCTTGCTGCAGGGCTGCCACTACAAGTAGTGATACTAACAATCGTTTCATAAAATAAATTTTTTTAAAGTTACAAGGTACACATGGTTATGTTTACCCGATTTGATGAGTGGAAGCTGCACCTGAATAACGGGTACAGTTTGCCAGTTATAAAGCGCTGCTCTTTTGTGATCGGAGCATTTCGCCAAAATCCATTTTTTTTAAAAGAGAAGTTACTACCAATGCAATTCGCTTTGTTTGTGTGGCGGTGGTTTTTGCACTATCAATCCATTTGCTGTAGTACCGCTGGTGCGATGGAGGCTTGCTGTTAAAAAATACCAGCGCCTCAGGCTCATCTGCCAGGCAACTCATTAATGCAGCATTAAGCTCATATCCTTTTGCATCTTCTTGCAACTGTGCATTAATGGTGGCACCTTTGCTTTTGCCAATTGCTTTACGCATAGTGGCGTTAAGTGGTAGTATATATACACCACCACCCATGGGCAATATGGTTACCTGCGCTATTTTACAGGCATCCAGTTTACCTTTTACCTTAAAAGATTTTTTGTAGCCGGGTTTTATAGCAGCCGCTACAGCTTCGGGAATTTCAATAAACGTCCAACCGGTTTTTTCGCCCTGCTTATCAAATTTTTGGATAGTAGCCGTAAAGTTGATCATTACAGCAATATAAAAAATATCTGCAATGGTTTAAGCATGTTAAAAAATATTGACAGGCAGCAGTGATGATTATTTTTAGAATCTGTTAACCGTATATTGGCTATTTTTATTTTAAACAATACCATGGCAAATACCGGGCAGCCATACTTTACAGAAACAATACCGCCCGCTATTAATCATCTAAATAACATCACTGGTGAAACTATTTTTTTCTGCTTTTTTACTTTTGCTTTTTACAACTGGCTACTCCCAGCAATCAGCCAGCCGGTATGCAGTAGTAGATGAATATGTACAATCACTGGGCAGCCTCGATACCTTAAATGTTGGCACCATCAGCTATCTGCTTACCAAAAAATTTAATAATAATGAAGATAAGTTGAGGGCTATCTATTACTGGGTGGCCAATAATATTAGTTTTGATTGCAAGCTGGCACGTATATCGGGCAATGAAAAAATAACATCAGAAATAGTATTAAAAAAACGAAAAACAAATGCCAGTGGTTATGCCGCACTTTTTCAGGATATGTGTAGTGTGGCAAAAATCAGGTGCCTTACGGTGGAAGGTTTTGCCAAAAATAATATCGGGCAAATTAATGAGGTACCAGATGAGCATAACCATACCTGGGCCGTAGTACAGCTGGGGATATCGGAAGACAGCTGGTATTATATGGACCCCACCTGGGGCAGCGGATATACCGATGAAAAAATGACCCTTTTTACAAAAGCATTTAACGAGGGATATTTTTTTGCAGATAAAGCAATTTTTAACTACCAGCACCTGCCAGATAATACGGCCTGGTTGCTGGGGCCAGGCACCAAAAATGTAAAGGATTTTTTTGCCCTGCCCGTGGTTAATAATTATGCTCATGAGCTTAAACTAAGCAATTTTAGCCCTGCCGCCGGCCTTATTAAGGCTACCACTAAAAAAGCAGTAGCATTTAGTTTTAAAATAAAAAGTGGCATAGTGCCAGAAAATATAAGCCTTGAAACGGGTAGCGGAAAAAATAAGAAATTGAAAACGATATACTTTTCTTTCAATAATAGCGTTGTAAGCTTTACGCATAAGTTTGAGGAAGAAGATAGTTATCCAATCAGCATAATAGTAAATGGCAAACCGCTGCTGGGATACTTAGTGGAAATTACAGAATGATGTTGAAAACTAATGTTTTCAATTCTTTTACAACCAATAAATTCTTTGTATTTTTCATACACTCAACCACCAAAAAATCAAATATCTATGGGCTTTATTCAACAATTCAAGGCTTGGACCGATGCACACAACCCAAAATGGCTTGCTTTAGTAAGGGTTGCTTTGGGCGCTGCACTTTTACTTAAAGGAGTTAATTTTTTAAACGACTTACCCGGGCTTGACAGACTGATTGAAGAAAATAACCTTACCAGTTATGGCAACCTTATTAGTAACTCGGTGCCATGGATACATATTGGCGGAGGTTTTTTAATCATCCTTGGCTTATTTACCCGTTTTGCAGCATTTATTCAATTGCCCATATTGGTTGCGGCTATCTTTTTTATCAACTCTAAGCAAGGTTTTTTTGCTGGCGAAACAGACCTTATTTACTCTATTGTAATTTTAATTTTATTACTGGTATTTGTTATTGAAGGCAGTGGTCCATTGTCGCTTTCTACCTATTTCCGTGAAGTAGAAGAAGAAGGCAGAACTACCGCAGACAGCGCCGCATAACAACCTATTTATCTACCGTATTTATTTAAGCTGGTACCGGATACCTGCAAAAACTTTTGCACCCTGTATGGGTGCATAGTTGTATGCAGTATCAAAGCTGTAATTGTTGGGGTTGGTATCTGGCCTTGCTTGGCCATTGGCATCAAAGTATTTTCCCCCGGCTTTGTTAAATGGATCATCCGGATGCAATAATGGATTTTTGGGCAAAAAGTTAAGCAAGTTTTTTACACCTGCGTATAGCTCAAAATTGCCCAGTGGCTTGCTTATTTGTGCATTTAACAATGCGTAAGCAGGTGATTGTTCGTTGCGGTAATCCTGCGGTACCACCGGCAGGTACATTGGCCCATTTATCCTGCCGGTTACATCTATATTCCATCTACCCTTGGGCAGCAGATAGCTTAGGGCAAATGTACCCGACCAGCCCGGCGCAAAAAGCTGGGGCGTTTTGATTATTTTCTCCTGTACGGTTTGTACTTGGTATACATCCATCAATGTAAGCCCTGCATTGAGTTTTATACCATTGGTAAAATTACAATCTGCATTAAAGGTGATGCCTTTTGATACCGCATAACCGCTTAAATTATCATAAATAATTTGTGCTGGATTGGTAAAATAATCACCAATTATTTTATTGGTAAAATAGGTATAAAACACACTAACATCTGCATTGATAAACCCATGGCTATGCCGTAAAAAAGCGCTGTAATTTGCGTTTACATTCCACGATTTTTCTGGTTTTAATGCTTGTGCAATCACCACCTCACGGGCACCGGTGAGGGCAGCATGGTCTTCTGTAAAAAGGTTTACTACCCGGTAGCCATTGCCGGCACTAAGGCGTAGGGTATGATTATTTACTGGCGAATACTTAAAGCTAAGCCGGGGTGTAATAATACTGCCGTGTACCGAATTGTAATCGTATCGCATACCACCGAGTACGGTAAGCTTATTAGCGGCCTTAACTTCATCCTGGATAAAAATGCCAGGCAAAAAACTATGCTGTGGCTGGTTTTTTAACGCCGTGTTGGCAGTGCCGGCAGTGTTATCATCATAATAAGTGTAACGTAAAGGTATGCCTGCTAAAAGCTGGTGCTTACCCAACTTTTTTGTCCATCGTACTTGTGCAAATGCCACCTGCTGCAGGGCATTGTAAATTATTTTTCCGTAAAAGCTTTTTTGCTGGTGATAATTATAGGAAATATCTGTAGTAAAACCGGTATGGTTGCTGATGGTGCTTACCAGCTCGGCACGTTTAGTGGTAATGCTTTCTCCATATATACTATCGCTGCCCGCCCATTGCTTGTTCCATTGCAATTGCCCACCCCACCTATCTTCTGCAATAAAGCGTATGCCCAGTGATGCATTTATTTTTTTATCCTGCTTTATCGTCCATTTATTAAAAACAGAAAGTCGATTTTGCAGGGTAAGATCAGTAAATCCATCTTGGTTTACATCCAGCCGGTTATTAAAATTAAAATAATTGATGCCCAGTAAACCGGCAATTTTTTTGCCGCTATGTGCCAGGGTTATATCTGCATTGTGCTCCCCAATATGCGTAGATGAAAAATCTATTTTTAAGCGTTCGTTTAGGATCGCATCTTTGGTAATGATATTAATCAATCCGCCAACAGCCTCACTGCCATACAAGGCAGAAGCCGGGCCCTTTACCACTTCTATACGCTTTACCATGCTATTAGGTATGCCTGCTAATCCATACACGGTTGATAAACTGCTTACAATGGGCATACCATCTATCAATATCATGGTATAAGGCCCTTCCATACCATTGATATGTATATCACCAGTATTGCACACATTGCAATTAAGCTGGGGCTGAAGGCCATTTACCATTTGCAGGCTTTCAAAAATATTGGGCGAAGGATTTTTTTTAAAATAAGCAGGTGTAAAAACCTCTACGGGTATGGGTGAAGCCATTTTACTTACCGGCCGCATTGTGCCCGATATTACCACTTCATCATTCAGGCTGCTATCGGGTTGCAGGGTAATGGCAATAAATTTTTGGGTGGCTTGCAGCTCCACCTGGCGGGTAGCAGGCTGGTATCCTACAGAGGTTACCCTTAAGCGAATACTACCCGGTGCAAGCCCGGTAAGTATAAACCTGCCAGCCGAATCGCAACTTACGCTATGCCCTTTAACCATTACAGTGGCCGCCGGTATTGGCATACCATTACTTTGTACCGTACCTTTTATTGTTAGTTGCTGGGCAGTTGCTTGCAGGGTTAGCCAACACCCCGCTAGTAGCAACCCACAAAACTTACCCATTTCGAAAAATATTTTTTGATTTACTAAAATATAAATTTAGGTAAACCTAATTTTATATTCAGAAAAAATTTTTCACATTTGCAAAAATCAAAGTATGCTGCACTCCCTTACCGAGGAAAACTATTTAAAAGCTATTTATAAAATTTACGAAAAAAATGGCAGCATGGTATCCACCTCTGCATTGGCTGAAGAGTTGGGCGTAAGTGCGGCTTCTGTAAGTGATTTTGTAAAAAAAATAGCGGCAAAAAAACTCATCAGTTACGAAAAATCAAAGGGGGTTATCCTTACCGAAAAAGGCAGGCATATTGCCTTAAACATTATTCGTAAACACCGGTTGTGGGAAGTGTGGCTGGTAAACAAACTGGGCTTTAAGTGGGATGAAGTGCATGAAATTGCCGAACAGCTGGAGCATGTAGTGAGTGATGAGCTGATAGCCGAGCTCGACAAACACCTGGGTTATCCCAAAACCGATCCGCATGGAGATTTAATACCCGATGCCCAGGGAAATTTTGCTAAAAATACCGGTAAACCCCTGCATAACTGCCTGGCCAATGATGTGGTAAAATTTATTGGAGTGGCAGAACATTCCAACCCGTTTTTACAGTTTCTTACCAAAAACAACCTTGCCCTGGGTGACGAAATAACCGTGGATAATGTAGAGGAATTTGATAATAGTTATCACATCACCATTAATGGCCAATTGCAAAAACACTTTAGTAAAGAGGTGGTAAAAAACCTGCTGGTAGTAAATGCAGGTTAAAACTTAACTACCTGAAATTTTCCGGAATCAATAATTTTTCCGTTACGGTCTCTTAATTGAAAGATATATACACCACGGTAAAACCCATCTACCCTAAAGCTTACCTTGGGTGAGGTTACTACTGCTTCTCCCACTTTTTTACCCATAAAATTAAATAGCTGTAAAGACAGCATGGCTTCGTTACCCTTTACTACATCAAAATTTATTACCGTAGTAGCAGGGTTAGGGTAAAACCGGGCAATTTTTGCAGTTGCATCTGGCTGCAAAAAATTTTTTTGCTGCGCCATTGCAGTTGTAAAAGATAACGCCAGTAAAATTAGTATCGTAAAAGTCTTTTTCAGTTTGGTAAATATAGATATTTTGGGCTAAATAGCCCGTGTAACTATAAAAAACACCAAATGTTAAGCTTTATTGTGCAGTAGCCGCATTATTTAATACAGGCGCAACTATTGCAAAGCAGCCAGGGTAGCCTGTATGTCTTTAAAGCTAGGCATATCGCCTGGTGTTGGGCAAACCTCGGCATAGCGCACCACCCCATCTTTATCCAGCACAAATGCGGCCCGCTTGCTTACACCTTGCATATCAAAAGCAGGAAAAGTAGGGTATAATACACCAAATGCGGAGGAAACTTCTTTATTAAAATCGCTTAGCAATGGAAAGTTAAGCTCCTGCTCCTGCTTAAATTTTGCCAGGGTAAAAAGGCTGTCTACCGATATACCAAGCACTTGTGCATTGGCATTATTATACCAGGCAATCGAATCTCTTACGGTGCACAACTCGGCTGTACACACGCTGGTAAAGGCAAGCGGAAAAAACAAGATTACAATGTTCTTTCCTTTAAAATCATCCAGGTTAACTTTATTTTTATTGCTGTCAAAAAGTGAAAATGAAGGCGCTTTTGTTCCAGTTTCTATCGTCATAAAATTTTATTTAGTGCATATTACAACCTGTAAGCCTATTTGTTGCAGCTGTATTAAATTTTAACCACATTATTGCCTTTATTAAGGCTAATTTTAGCAGGTAGCGCTGCTAATACTTCCTCTTTTAATACGTCTACCAGTTTCTTTTTTACATAATTACGGTGGGTTACCAGGCTTATTTCTCTTACCGGTGCTGGTGCCTTAAAATGGCGTACCATACTTTGTTGTTTTGCTGTAAAATCAAAAGTGGCTAATTCGGGCAATATTGTAATACCCTCATTCATCTCTACCATTTTACGCAAGGTTTCAACACTACCTGCCTCGTATTCAAAATGGCTTTGCTCCACCGATTGCTTTTTTAGCTCACATAGGTTTACAATTTGGTTTCTAAAGCAATGTCCTTCTTCCAGCAGCCATAGTTCTTTTAAATCGATATCGTCTGGCAGTACATAGTTTTTTTTAAATACCTCATTTGTTTTAGACACATAAGCCACCAACTCCTCATAAAAAAGGGGATACTCTATAATGCTGTTATCTTGCAGTGGCGTAACCAGTAAGCCAGCATCAATACGGCCGGCTTTCAATTTTTCTATAATTACATCGGTAGTCATTTCCTTTACCCTAACATTAATGTCGGGATACTTTTTTAAAAAGTTTTGCAAAAACAAAGGCAGCAGGTAAGGCGCCAATGTAGGGATGATACCAATGCGTAACTCACCTGCCAGCAAACCCTGCCTGTCTTTAATAATCTGCTCCATCATTTTTACCTCGTGTATAATAACCCGTGCCTGCTTAATAATATCTTCGCCCATTTCGGTAGGGATAACCGGTTGTTTGCTTCTGTCAAACACTTTTATTCCTAAATCCTCCTCCAGCTTTTGTATTTGCATACTAAGCGTTGGCTGTGTTATAAAACACTGCTCTGCGGCTATTGAAAAATGGCGATAAGTATCTACCGCAATGATGTATTCCAGTTGAGTGATCGTCATACTACAAAAATAGACAAAGTCAATAAGTTAATAATAAATATCAATATAAATTATAAGATTCAATCTCTACTTTTGAGTTCCAGCTACAACTACTATTCATCTTTCACTCAAAAAAAAATATTATGAGCAACCAACAAAAAAAACTAACCACCGCATCGGGCAAGCCCTATGCCGAAAACGAAAACACGATGAGTGTTGGGGCCAGGGGCCCGCTACTATTGCAGGATTATATACTGCATGAAAAAATGGCTCACTTTAACCGGGAGCGTATACCAGAAAGAGTAGTGCATGCCAAGGGTAGTGGCGCATTTGGTACATTTACCGTTACACACGATATAAGCCAGTATACCAAAGCAAAATTGTTTAGCGCTATTGGCAAGCAAACAAAAGTATTGTTGCGCTTTAGCACCGTGGGTGGCGAAAAAGGCAGTGCTGACACAGAGAGAGACCCCCGTGGATTTGCCCTGAAATTTTATACAGAAGATGGTAATTGGGATTTAGTGGGTAACAACACGCCGGTGTTTTTTATTAAAGACCCTAAAAAATTTGGCGACTTTATACACACCCAAAAAAGGGAGCCACGTACCAATTGCAAAAGCCCAACCATGATGTGGGATTATTGGAGCCTTAACCCCGAAAGCCTGCACCAGGTAATGATTTTAATGAGCGACCGTGGTACACCTTACGGCTACCGGCACATGAACGGATATGGCAGCCACACCTTTTCGCTCATTAATGCAGCTAACGAAAGAGTGTGGGTAAAATTTCATTTTAAAACTGCCCAGGGCATCAAAAATTTTACCAACGATGAGGCCACAGAAATGAAAGGCAAAGACCCTGATTTTGCTCAAAGAGACCTCGTGGAAGCAATTGACAAAAAGGATTTTCCGAAATGGCTTTTAAAAATACAGGTGATGACGGAGGCTCAAGCACAAGAGTTTCGCTTTAACCCTTTTGACCTCACCAAAATTTGGCCGCATGCAGATTTTCCGTTGATTGATGTGGGCGTACTGGAATTAAATGAAATTCCTAAAAACTACTTTGCAGATATAGAGCAAAGCGCTTTTGCTCCGGCACATGTGGTAGATGGCATTAGCTACTCACCCGATAAAATGCTGCAAGGCCGTTTGCTATCGTACCCGGATGCACACCGCTACCGCCTGGGCTCTAATTATGAGCAAATACCTGTAAACCGCTGCCCTTATGCAGTAAATAATTACCAGCGTGATGGTGTAATGGCTGTAAATGGCAATGGTGCTGATGCGCCTAACTATTTCCCTAACAGCTTTGATGATATTGTAGCAGACCCGTCTTACAAAGAACCAGCTTGGGATTTGGGTACATCACTAGCCGATTGGTACGACAGAAATGGAGAAAATGAAAACGATCATTTTACCCAACCCGGATGGTTATTTAATAAAGCAATGAACGATTACGACCGACATAACCTGGTAAGTAACATTGTTGGTGCCATGAGTGGTATTGATGGACCCAAAAAAGATATTATTGTAAACAGGCAATTATGCCACTTTTTTAGGGCAGATGTTAAGTTAGGTACGGCCATTGCAAAAGGCCTGGGTGTAAATGTAGAAGAAGTAATGGCTAGTCTGGGTGTTAAACATGCAGCTGCAGAAGTAGCCCCCGCTTAAATATTTTTATTTGAAGAACCTGTACAGCCGCCTCCGTAAAGAGGCGGCTTTTACATGCGTAAAAAATGCACTGTGGCAGCAGAAATAAAAATAAGCGGTTGCTTTTTTAAACCGCTTTTTAAAATAACTTTGAATAGTTGAAAAAAAACATCGCCATATTATTCCTGTCGGTTTACCTGGTAAGCACTACCGAAATACACCAGCTGCTAAAGCTGCCGTTTTTGGTAGAACATTATTTTGAACACCGTGATATGAATAAGAGTCTTACACTCGGGCAATTTTTAACCATGCACTATAGTGGACAAGATATTAAATATGCCGACGAAGAGAAAGACATGAAATTGCCCTTTAAAACCAATGACGGTTGTATTAACGCCAGCATTGCACCTTTTATACCTGCAGTACATTTAATTGCAGTACCAAAAACCGGGCATATCATTCCCCGTTGCTTTACGCTTTATAAAGAAAAAAACAACCACAGCTTCTATCTTGCCAGTATCTGGCAGCCGCCCCGCCATTGTTAAAATAACTTAGTTTTTTAATTGCATGCTGCATGCCACTGGCTTGCATATGCCCTTACACTATTTACATCAGCGCACAACTTTTATAAGTATGCTCAATAAAATAATTGAGTTTTCCATCAGGAATAAACTCATCATTGCCCTATTTATAGTGGGCCTGGTTGGCTATGGCATTTATCAAACCACCCGCCTGCCCATTGATGCCGTACCAGATATTACCAACAACCAGGTACAAGTAATAACCGTAGCACCCTCTTATGGCGCCACCGATATTGAACGGTTGGTTACTTTCCCAATAGAACAAGCCAATAGCAATATCAATGGATTACTGGAGATACGGAGTTTTTCAAGGTTTGGGCTATCGTTGGTTACCATCGTTTTTAACGACGAAACAGATATATATTGGGCCAGGCAACAAGTAGCCGAACGATTACAACAAGTGCAGGCCATTATTCCAAAAGATATTGGCACACCCCAAATGGGCCCCATCAGCACAGGCCTTGGCGAAATTTACCAGTACGTGGTAAAAGCCAAAAAAGGTTACGAAAATCAATACACGGCTACCGAATTAAGAACCATACAAGACTGGATAGTACGCCGCCAACTGCTCGGTGTAAAAGGTGTAGCAGAAGTAAGCAGCTTTGGTGGTAAGCTAAAGCAGTACGAGATAGCTGTAAACCCGGCTAAACTACAATCGTATGGCATCAGCATTAACGATGTATTTACTGCCCTGCAAAACAATAATCAAAACACCGGGGGTGCATATATTGAAAAAGGCCCAACGGTATTGTTTATACGAAGTGAGGGATTGATTGGCACAATAGAGGATATAGAAAACATTGCCATAAAGCCCACCGCCAGCGGAGCACCGCTTTTTATAAGGGATGTAGCCACTATTAACACAGGCTATGCCGTAAGGTACGGTGCCCTCTGCTATAATGATGAGGGCGAAGTAGCTGGCGCAGTTGTGATGATGCTAAAAGGCGAAAACAGCAGTAAAGTAATACAACGAATAAAAGAACGGATTGCTCAAATACAAAAAACACTGCCAGCTGCTGTAACCATAGAACCATTTTTAGACCGCAGCAAAATGGTAAACAATGCAATCAATACCGTACAAAAAAATTTGGCAGAAGGAGCCTTAATCGTGGTATTTATATTGGTGCTTTTTTTAGGTAACCTGCGGGCTGGCTTGCTGGTAGCATCTGTAATACCATTATCAATGCTTTTTGCCATTATACTAATGAATTTGTTTGGCGTAAGCGGCAATCTTATGAGCCTGGGTGCCCTTGATTTTGGCTTAATAGTAGATGGTGCCGTTATAGTTGTAGAAGCTGTAATGCACCAGCTAAGCAAACAAAGTAAAATAACATCACCTGCTAAACTAACACAAACATCTATGGACGGGCTGGTAAATACCGCTGCCAGTAAAATGATGAACAGTGCGGTATTTGGGCAAATAATTATACTGGTAGTATACCTGCCAATTTTTACCCTGCAAGGTATAGAAGGAAAAATGTTTAAACCAATGGCACAAACAGTTGCCTTTGCTTTACTCGGCGCTTTTGTATTGTCTCTTACCTATATACCCATGATGAGTGCCTGGATACTCAGCAAAAAAATAAGCCCCCAACCCACGCTATCAGACAAATGGATGGCCCGTGCAGAAAATGTATACCAGCAAGCCCTGCAAAAAATATTAAGATATCCCCGATGGGCAGCAGGCAGCATATTGCTGCTTTTTATAACAGCGCTTATGGTGCTGGGCACCCTCGGTGGCGAATTTATCCCAGCGCTGGAAGAAGGAGATTTTGCAGTAGAAACCCGTGTGCTCAGTGGCAGTAATTTAAATACAACGATTGAGCAAACACAAAAAGCGGCCGCTATTATAAAAGGCCGGTTTCCGGAAGTTGAAAAAGTAGTTACCAAAATTGGAAGCGGTGAAGTGCCCACCGATCCTATGCCCATTGAAGCGGCTGACTTGATGATTATTTTAAAGGATAAAAAACAATGGCCAAGTGCTGCATCCTTTGATGAACTAGCCGAAAAAATGAGCCAGGCGCTGCAGGAAGTACCGGGCATTACCACCGGTTTTCAATACCCGGTACAAATGCGATTTAATGAGTTGATGACCGGGGCCCGCCAGGATGTGGTGTGCAAAATTTTTGGAGAAAACCTTGATACACTTGCTTACTATGCTGCCCGGCTTACCAAAATAGCACATACCGTAAAAGGCACCGAAGATCTTTTTACCGAAACGGTAACCGGTATGCCCCAAATTATTATCAATTATAACCGGGCCGCCCTTGCTCAATTTCATTTAAATATTGATGAGATAAATAAAGTAGTTAACACTGCTTTTGCCGGCCAATCTGCAGGCATGGTGTTTGAAGGTGAAAAAAGATTTAACCTGGTGGTAAGGCTGCAAAACAACCAACGAGCAAACTTGGCCGATGTACAAAACCTGCTGATACCTACCCCAAATGGCACACAGGTGCCCTTAAACCAAATAGCAACAGTGGCATTAAAAAATGGCCCTTACCAGGTACAGCGGGAAGATGCTAAACGCAGGATTGTAGCTGGCTTTAATGTAAGGGGCAGGGATGTACAAAGTATTGTACAAGAGTTACAGCAAAAAGTAAACAGTCAGCTAAAATTGCCTCCAGGGTATTACGTTGTATATGGTGGTGCTTTTGAAAACCTGCATGCTGCCCGCCAGCGGTTACTGATTGCCGTACCCGTATCACTTATCCTGATTTTTATATTGCTGTACTTTGCTTTTAACTCGGCAAAACAAGCCTTACTTATTTACACCGCCATCCCATTATCAGCTATCGGCGGCATATTTATTTTAGCAGCAAGGGGCATGCCCTTTAGCATAAGCGCCGGCGTTGGTTTTATTGCATTGTTTGGCGTGGCCGTATTAAATGGCATTGTGTTAATAGCAGAATTTA
>JBDKJT010000211.1:0-8960 GCA_039796475.1 Bacteroidota bacterium
TAGCAGCGGGCTGGGTAAAGCTAAGGTTTTGGGCGGCCATAATTAATGGCAAACCGGCAAGGCATATCGCCCAAAAAAACATTACTAATACTTGCTTTAGCATGGCGAAGGTATTTTGTTGATTGATTTAACAAGGCAATAATGCAGGCAAAACTGTTGTATAAAAATAAGTATAGTTAACATTATTTTTAAAATGCAACTATCTTTATTTGAGATTGTACAAACGTCGTTTTTCCAAAAAAAAAATTTATGAAACAAGCTTTAATACTTGCGTTACTGCTTAGTTGCATGGCCGCTTACGGGCAAGATGCTAATTATTGGTCGGCACCTTATGGGGCTGGTAGCTTTTTTGTACCGGGTGCCACTGTTGCCCGTAATGATGATAGTGGTGTACTCTTCTACAACCCTGCTTTATTGGCTTACAATACAAAAAATGCCGCCAATATAAGCGGCAATATTTACAACCTGCAACGTTTTAAAGTAAATGATGGAGCTGGCAGCGGGCTGCATCTTAAATCGGGGTCTACTGGCATTTTGCCCGTTGTAGCATCCAACACACTTTACCTAAAACTTAAAAGCCCTATCAGTATCGCATATGCACTTATCAACAACCCGGTTTTAAGATACCAGGTATCGCAACGTAAAGATGGCACCTTAAATGTGTTAAACGACAGCTACAGCCCCGGCAACGAATTATTTGTAGGCCAATATGTAAACAGCAATAGCGTGGATGAAACGCAAGGCGTATTGTCTATTGGCAAATCAGTAAGTAAAAAACTGGCATTGGGCATTAGTTTTACAGCCAACTTTCGCAAGCAAACGTACCAGCATGATTATAAATCCCGTACACTTGTAAATGATAATACCGAGTTATTTCAAAAACTGGTATCCGTAACAGAGTATTACCTTGCCAATACATTTAGTGCAGGGCTTGGTATTAAAACCGGCCTATCCTACTCGCCTTCTTTAAAACATCATTTTGGCTTACTGTTATCCCTGCCGCTCATTCACCTGCATGGCACGGCAGATCTTGTATCAGACTTTGCCATCAACAACCTTAAGCTGAGTGATATTAATGTATACTTTTTAGCCAGCAGTAAACAAACCAAGTTGAAGGCCCGGTACAAAACGCCATTTAGTACAGCATTGGGCTATACCTACCATTATGGCAAAGGGCAGCTATACTTTGCTGCAGAATATTTTACAGGCATTAACGAGTACAATATGCTTACCCCCCGAAACGAATATTTTATAAGGCCAGATACTGGCAGCAACAACAATTATACAGCTGCCCTGCTTAGGCTAAAAACCCAACATAAGCCCATCGTAAACTTTTCGGTGGCAGCCAGCTTTCCGTTTATGGATAAGCTAACGGGATACTGCTCGTTGCGTACCGATTTTAATTACTTACCCGATAAACTCATAAAAGATACCGAAGGCTTTCGGGCGGCCACTGCCACCTGGAACCTTTATCACCTGCAGCTGGGTGCCAATTTTAAAAAACGCAAGTTTAACCTGCGTACAGGCCTTTTGGTAAGCTATGGCAAAACAAGCCGGGTTACCCAATCTATCAACTTTGATAACCCCAACGAAAACAACTTGCTGGAAGGCGACTTACAAAACACTACTGCCCGCCGTTTGTCGGCTGGTTTAATGATGGCATACATTCATAATTTTTAGCAACATCCATTGTGGCATGGTGCAACAAATAGCTGCCAATAAGCTGTGCAGGGCATTAATTATTTAAGTAACTTTCATGCGTGGAAAAATTACTAAAAGCACTGGAGCACATCTCGCCCTTAGGCAGCAAAAGCCAACAATGTTTTTTAGACGCCTGGCAATACATATCTGTACCAAAAGATTTTACCCTGCTAAGAGAAAACACGGTGAGTGATTATTTCTTTTTTTTAGATAAAGGCCTGGCCCGTATTTATTATTACAAAAACGAAAAAGAAATTACTGAATGGCTGGCTACTGATCAGCAGTTTTTTTTGTCTATCACCAGTTTTTTTGAGCGTGGGCCCAGCCACCTGATTATGCATACACTGCAACCATCGCAACTTTACAAAATACACCACGATGATTTTATGCGGCTGGCCGATGAGCACCATGATGTAGAAAGGCTGTTACGCAAAATGGTTACCAGCTCCCTCATACTTTCGCAAGTAAGAATGGATAGTATTCAATTTGAAACCGCACAACAACGGTACGAAAGATTGCTACGCACCTCACCCCAACTTATACAAAGGGTACCGCTATCTTATATTGCCTCATTTTTAGGCGTAACGCTTGAAACGCTCAGCCGTATCCGCTCCCAAAAATAACGGCAGGTATATATCCACGGTACAGTTGCTTTAGTAAAAATTACCAATACCAGGCATTGCTTTTTATTTGATTAAAATCAAATAAAAACAACCTGTAAAAGCGCAACTTTACAGCACTTAAAAATGCTGTATGAAATACCTGATTTCTCTTTCGCTTGCCGCCTTAGCCGCAGCCCCCTCTTTTGCACAAAGTGCCAAAGCCAAACAATTAGTGAGCCAAATGACGCTGGACGAAAAAGCCAGCCTGGTAGTAGGTATGGGCATGTCGATACCCGGCATGACGCAAACCGGCACCGGAGTTGGCCAAACCATGGATAAAGTTGCTGGAGCTGCAGGCACCACTTTTGCCATACCACGCCTGGGAATTGAAAACACGGTGGTGGCTGATGGGCCCGCCGGATTGCGTATTGAGCCTAAAAGAAAAGACGACCCCAATACTTATTTTGCCACCGCCTGGCCGGTAGCTACACTGTTGGCCAGCACCTGGGATACCCATTTGGTTGAGCAGGTGGGCAAAGCCATGGGTAACGAAGTAAAAGAATATGGCGTAGATGTGATACTTGGCCCCGGCCTTAACATACACCGCAACCCTCTTGGTGGCAGAAATTTTGAGTACTACTCCGAAGATCCAATCATATCCGGCAAAATGGCTGCTGCCATGGTAAACGGCATTGAATCTAATGGCGTGGGTACTTCGGTAAAACACTTTGCTGTTAACAACCAGGAAAGAAACCGTAACACCATTAACACCCTTTTAAGCGAAAGAGCCCTGAGAGAAATTTATTTAAAAGGATTTCAAATTTTAATAAAAGAAGCACAGCCGTGGACGGTGATGAGCTCTTACAATAAAATTAATGGCACCTATACCTCCGAGGATTACGATTTACTCACCACCATCTTGCGTAAAGAGTGGGGCTTTAAAGGAATTGTAATGACAGACTGGTTTGGTGGTAAAGATGCCGCCGCACAGGTAAAAGCTGGCAACGACCTGCTGATGCCCGGTACCCCCGCCCAGAAAAAAGCAATTTTAGAAGCCATCAATAATAAATCGCTTGACGAAAAAGCACTGGATGAAAATGCAGCCCGCCTGGTAGATTATATCCTTAACAGCAACTCGGGTAAAAAAGTAAGCTTTAGCAATAAGCCCGATCTTAAAGCACATGCCGCTATTGCAAGGGCTGCTGCGGCAGAAGGCATGATATTATTAAAAAACAACGGCAACAGCCTGCCCTTGCAATCATCAATGGGTAGCATTGCTGTGTTTGGCAATACCTCCTACGACTTTATTTCGGGTGGTACCGGCAGCGGTGATGTAAATGAACAATACACGATATCGCTGGTAGAAGGTATGGTAAACGCCGGGCTTAACCTGGATGAAGAGGTAAAAACAAGCTACAGTACGTATGTGGCAGCTGAAAAAGCTAAACAACCAAAAAAGAATTTCTTTGAAGAATTTATGAACCCCACTCCCCGTATTCCCGAAATGCTGGTGGAAGAAACAATGCTTACAAAAAAAGCTGCTGATGCTGGTGTAGCCATCATTACCATTGGAAGAAATGCCGGCGAAGGAAGCGACCGTAAAGTAGAAAATGATTTTAACCTGAAGGAAGCCGAAGTAAAATTGATCAATGAAGTGAGCGCCGCTTTTCATGCTAAAAACAAAAAGGTTGTGGTAATCATTAATGCTGGTGGTGTAATTGAAGTAGCCAGCTGGCGAGATAAAGTGGATGCTATTTTGCTGGTATGGCAACCGGGCCTTGAGGCAGGCAATGCAGTGGCAGATGTATTAGGTGGTAAAGTAAACCCATCTGGCAGATTGGCTACCACCTTCCCGGTTAAATACGAAGACGATATTACGAGCAAAAACTTTCCGGGCAAAGAGTTTCCAGAGCAAGCCACCAGTGGTGCTTTTGGCATGAAGCTAATGCCTGCCGAAGTTACTTATGAAGAAGGGATATATGTAGGCTACCGCTATTACAATACATTTAAAGTAAACCCTGCGTACGAATTTGGCTATGGCCTTAGCTATACCAATTTTAATATAAGCAATCTTAAGTTGGGCAGCAGCACTTTTAATGGTAAGCTAACTGCAACGGTTGATGTAAAAAATACGGGCACTGTTGCTGGTAAACAAGTAGTGCAGCTATACCTAACAGCCCCTGCTGGTAAATTGGATAAGCCCGCCATGGAGTTAAAAGCATTTGACAAAACCAGGCTGCTGCAACCCGGCGAAACGCAAACCATCCGCTTTACCATAGAGGCTGGTGCTCTGGCATCTTTTTATACCAACAGAAGCGCCTGGGTGGCAGATGCTGGCAAATATACCATACAGGTAGGCGCTTCATCGGCCAACATCAACCAGTCTGCCAGCTTTACCCTTCCAAAAGAAATTGTTACAGAAAAAGTAAATAAGGTACTTACCCCCAAGGTAGAAATTAAAGAAGAAAAACCAACTACAGCCGCTGTAAAACAGGTAAGCAATGTAGAAAGTATTGTGGTTACCGGCTTTTAATACAGTTCATTTTTCATTTTTAAGCTGCTGCCACTTTATACAGTGCAGCAGCTTTTTTTTAATCACCATTTAACGATTTGTTTATGCAAAACAGGAGAAAGTTTTTACAATTTACTGCCACCGCCGCCGCTGGTGGCATGTTGTTTTCTAACAAAGTTTTAGCGGGCATACCTGCATTGGCTGCAAGGCCATTGGGCGTACAATTATTTACTTTTTTTACCAGTATTGATGAGGATGTAACAGGCACATTAAAAAAAGTAGCAGCCATTGGATTTACAGAAATTGAATCGGCCTTTAGTAAAAAAGGAGGCTACTACGGCATGAAGCCGAAAGCGTTTGCAAAACAATTAAATGATATGGGGATGAGCTGGAAATCGCACCACGTACTGGGTGCCCCGTTTAAGTTGCCACCGGATGCTAAAATGCCTGTTGGCCCAGATGGCAAGCCCATTACCATACCACCCATGCGTAACCTGCAAGATAATATGCAACAGCTGGTAGATGAGGCGGCCGAAGCTGGCGTAAAATACCTGGTTTGCGCCAATACGCCTATTACTACCCTGGCCGAGGTAAAACAATCGGCCGCTGTACTTGCCAAAACACATGAGGCTTGCCAAAAAGCAGGTATTGGTTTTGCTTTTCACAACCACGATGCTGAGTTTAAACCCGTTGAAGGAAAAATCCCTTACGATATTTTTCTTACCGAAACCCCCGTTAAGATGGAGCTGGATGTGGCCTGGGCTGTAAAAGCTGGTAAAGACCCTGTTGAAATATTTAAACAAAACCCCGGCCGGTTTCCGTTGTGGCACTTAAAAGACCTGGATGCTACCCATCAAAATATTTTACCCGTAGGCGAAGGCACAGTGGATTATAAAAAAGTATTTGAAGCTGCAGGTATCGCTGGGTTGCAACATTGCTTTGTTGAACACGATATGCCCAAAGATGCTTTTGACAGTATTAAAACCAGCTTTACGTACCTTACCAACTTATTTAAAACTGTATAAGCAACCAACAATTGTGAACGCCTAAACATGCGATAAAATGAAAAAACTAAGCAGTATGCTGGCATTGGCCATGGTAACAACAATTAACGCACTGGCACAGCAGCCGGTGATACCACTGTACGAGGGTGCCGCCCCCGGATCGGAAAGCTGGAACTGGACAGAAAAAGAAAACGACAACAATCTTTTTAATACCAAAGTGGTGTATAACGTTACCCGGCCCACGCTTACCGTATTTAAACCAGCTGCAGACATTGCCAACGGCAGTGCCATTATTATTTGCCCGGGTGGTGGTTTTCATACCCTGTCTATCAACAGCGAGGGGTTTGATGTAGCCAGGTGGTTAGTAAAAAAAGGGGTAACCTGCTTTGTACTAAAATACCGATTGGTACAAAGCCTTACCGACAATCCTGTACAGGAGTTGATGAACAAAATGGGCAAGCCCGATTTTGAGGAGCAAACAAAAGCCATCATACCAATGGCCATACAAGATGGCCGGGAAGCCATTGCCTATGTACGTAAAAATGCCCGTAGCCTGGGCATTGATGAAAACAGGATTGGCATAACAGGTTTTTCGGCCGGTGGCACCGTTGCTGCATCAGCAGCATTCAATTACACGCCGGCAAACAAGCCAAGCTTTGTTGCCCCCATTTACCCTTTTATGCCGCCTGCAATGACGGGTAATGTAGATAAGCAAACCCCGCCACTTTTTGTTGCTGCAGCCTCCGACGACCAATTGGGGCTTGCACCACATAGTGCCGAACTATATAAAAAATGGCTGGACGCCCAGGTGCCTGCCGAGCTGCACATGTATGTAAAAGGTGGCCATGGCTTTGGCATGAAGGTGCAGCAATTACCCAGCGATAGCTGGATTGACCGCTTTGGCGAATGGCTTGCCCTTACAGGGTTTTTAAAAAAATAACCAGGTGATGCTGTTATAAAAAACTGCCGGATAAAACCGGCAGTTTTTTATTTGCCGCCAATCAAAACAGTTGCTTCTATTCGAAAAAAAAATAATTACTTTTATTACTATCTGACAGTTACCAACAACCTGTTTTTATATGGTAAGGTTAAAACGAATTGTACTGAGTATACTATTATTGCTGATGGCGATACTGGTAGTGTTGCATTTTTGGATAAACTACCATGCTGAATACCTGCTAAAAAAATTTATTGAATCTGAGAGTAACGGCACACTTGCCTTTAATGCCACACAGGTAAAAGTGATGTACCTTGATGGGCGGGTAGAGTTTTATAACAGCACTCTTAAAACAAAGCCGGCAGATGACAGCAGTAAAAACCAATCGGATATCCATTGTAAAAAGCTGGTGTTGCAATTAAAAAATGTATTGCCGCTTATTACAGGAAAAAACATTTATATCGATTCGGTAGTGGCAGAGTCACCGGGTATCAGTATTACCAAAAATATAATTGGCCCCAAAAAACAGGTTAACCTGGCGGAGGAATGGGGCAATATTTACAAAGGTTTAATCAAATCAGTAAATGAGTTTTACATCAACAAACTAATTATTCGCCATGCTGATTTTACGCTTTTATCCCCCAAAGAAAAGATAGCCCCTATACATATCCGCAATATTAATTTTAGCATCAACCAATTGTATGCAGGAGTAAAAAATTCAAAAAAACCTGCTATTACTGTAAAAGAAATTGAGCTGTTGCTGGGCCGGGAAAAAATAGTGATGCCCGGTAACCGAGAAATCAGTTTTAAAAAATTTAGCATAAATACGCAAAGCGGAAATATATTGCTGGATAGCTGTACTATTTATAACAGCACTACCGACCGCCGCTCTGCGGTAAAAATTTATACCGACTCACTCAACATACATCAATTAGATTTTGCAAACCTGTACAATGGCGATGGCATTAAAGCTGCCCGGCTGCAGCTGGCAAGACCATTGGTAGAGCTATCGCTGCACCCCAATACCAGCAAAGACAGCCTCGATAAAAAAACGCTTACCCAAATATTGGCGGAGTTTAATACCAGCTTAGATTTGGGAGAGCTGGTTGTAAGCAATGCCCGTACAAATATTGTAACATCTGTGCAAGGCAAAACAAACCGATTTGCCATTGATGATGTAAATTTTTACATAAAAAATTTAAATGCCAACTACAACAACAACAGCAACGAGCTGGTACGGTACGACAGTATCTGCTTGCTGATACAAGGCCATAAAGGTGCCACGGAAGACAGCTCACTTATATTTGAAAACGGGTTATTTGCTTTTGTAAATGATAAAGTAACCATCAATAATATTAACCTTATCCCTTCGTCGCTGCAGGCTGGCAACCGGATAAAAAGCATCCGGGTAAAGCAAGTACAAATCAATAATATCTCTTTAAAAAACTTGCTTTTTGATAATATTTTTAAAGCCAACAGCCTCACCATCACAGAACCAAAAATTGAATTACAACAACCGGCTGTGATAAAAAAACGACGACCGGGTAAACTGGCCGAACAACAACTGCAGCAACTATTACAAGTAAACGATGCCCACATAATAAATGGCGAGGTTAGCTATACCGACGGAAAAGGCACCACCGCCGCCATCAGCCAACTAAACATAACTGCCGGGTTACAGCATATTTTTAATTTACAATCGCCCCTGCAATTATTAAAAGATATACAACAGCTTGGATGGAAGAATGCCAGCATTCGGCTGCCCGGCGGTACTGCCAGCATACAAAACGCCAGGCTTGATGCTAATAGTCGCCGGCTGCTGTGTTCACAAATACAAGTATCGCTTAGCACACCCGCTGTACAGGCCAACCTGCAAAATGCTGAGCTGGCAATTAACCGCAATGATACTTCGGCCAACACTATACATTTAGCTGCCCTTGGCTGGCAAAAGGGTAAAATCAGCTTTACAGATAAACCACTGCCTGCCAAAAAAACAAAGCCTGCCAAACCGCTTAGCCTGCTGGCCGATACTATTTGGCTGCATAACACCAGCCTGCAAGTTGCAGGTAAAGATCAAGCAATTAGCAGCATGGTACAATATGCCAGCACCAGCAAGCTGGCACTGCTGCCCGGGCAAAAGCCAGCGATTGGCCACCTTACGCTTAACTTACAAAATAGCCAATACCGTAGCAGTAATCTGCAGG
>JBDKJT010000212.1:0-22264 GCA_039796475.1 Bacteroidota bacterium
GTGCCAATATTAGCACCATTAATATCCAACGATCTAAAGACAGTTTAAAAAATTACACCACAATCGGATCGGTACTGGACCCCATGAATAAAGAAAATGGTTTTGTGGATGGGCGGGTGCCTGCCGGGCGGGTATTTTACCGGGTATTTGTAGCGTTTGAAGGTGGCCGTTACTTATTTACAAAAGCATATAAACCCGTTATTGATACCAGCGTTGCCGAACCAACTTTACCTCAGCATTTAAAGATTGACGAATTTACGAAAGAGCCTCACCAACAGCCGGGCTTACCCCAGCCCCCTGGCGTAATTGCTAAACCGGATGTACCCTTAATACCTCCCTATATCCCTAGTAAGTTTATTTTTATCAATAAAGAAAATAATGTTACGATTGAGCTGCCTGATGCAACCGAAAACAGCCGCTACAGCATTCAATTTTTTGATGAAGATGATAAGAAATTATTTGAGCTAAAAAAAATAACCGAACCCTACCTGGTGGTAGAAAAAGTAAACTTTATACATGCCGGCTGGTTTTATTTTAAATTGTATCAAGATGGGATACTAAGAGAAAAAAATCAGTTTTACATCCCCAAAGAAGGAAAAACAGGCATCCCCGCCAGCGAAATTGACAAGCGCTTTTAGAAAATTACTATCTACAATTGCACCTTAAATACCTGCTGAAAATAATGGCAAAATTTTTCTTTTACCTCCTGCATATCAACTGCCCTGCCTAACTCCTTTTGGATAGAGGTTACTTGCTTATTTACAATTCCGCAGGGTACAATATTATTAAAGTAAGATAAATCGGTATTTACATTTAAAGCAAAGCCATGCATGGTTATCCATCGGCTGCATCGTACCCCCATGGCACATATTTTACGTTCGCTGCCCTGTATATCGGGGTCTATCCACACCCCAGTTTCGCCTTGGCTTCGGCTTCCTTTTATGCCATAATCGGCAATGGTGAGTATAATTACTTCTTCCAGCTCTCTCAGGTAGCGGCCAATATCGGTATAAATTTTTTCGAGGTCTAGTATGGGGTATCCCACCAATTGCCCCGGGCCATGAAAAGTGATATCGCCCCCCCTGTTAATTTTATAAAAATCAATTTGCTGTTGCTGCATGGCTGCTTCGGTAATAAGTACATTATTAATATTACCGCTTTTGCCCAGCGTGTATACCGGCGGATGCTCACACAACAGTAAGTAACTGGTAGTATCCGCTAATGGCACATCGGGCAGTTGCCCGGCTGCAGCCAATTGCCGGTGCTGCTGCATTGCCTGCGATTTTAGCTGCACATTGTATTGCAGCAACTCCTCCTGGTAATCCCAGGCGGCTTTATAACGGATGATTCCTAAATCTTTATAAACTACCGGTAGCTTATCCAATGCAATTGATTTATTTTGCAAATATACTAAGGCTGGCAGGCAGATACCAAATTGCCCCGGCTTAAACCATTTTATGCAGCAAGAAGAAGAAATAACCGACAACGAAGAACTGTTTGAAAAACTAACCATCGAAGTAAGCAAAGGACAAGAGCCCCTGCGTATCGACAAATTTTTAATGACTCGTATTGAGGGTGCCACCCGTAATAAAATACAGGCTGGTATTGATAACGAAATGGTGCTGGTAAATGATAAACCAGTTAAATCAAACTACAAGATTAAGCCGTTTGATAAAATTATTGTATTTGATAACCGCCACCCCGACAGCAGTGATATTGGCCCCGAAAAAATGGAGCTTAACATTGTTTACGAAGACAGCGACATTATCATTGTAAACAAAAACGCTGGTATGGTGGTGCACCCCGGCAGCGGAAACCCCAATGGCACTTTAATTAATGGTATTGCCTGGCACCTGCAGCAGCAACAGCCCGGCCTTTCCGAAACCGAACTGCCCCGTTTTGGCATGGTGCACCGGATAGACAAAAACACATCGGGCCTGATTGTATTGGCAAAAACTGCCAAAGCCATGACAGACCTGGCCAAACAATTTTTTAACCATACGGTGCATCGCCGTTATATAGCACTGGTATGGGGCGATTTTGAAGAAGAAAGCGGTACTATTACCGGCCATGTTGGCCGCCACCAACGCTTTAGAAAACTATTTACTACCTACCCCGATGGTGAGTATGGCAAAGAAGCCATTACCCACTACAAAGTGCTGGAGCGATTTAATTATGTAAGCCTGGTAGAGTGCCGGTTAGAAACCGGCCGCACTCATCAAATAAGGGTACATATGCAGCATATTGGCCACCCACTATTTAATGATGATTTTTATGGCGGCGACCGCATTGTAAAAGGCACCGTTTTTACCAAATACAAGCAATTTGTAGACAATTGCTTTTCCATTTGCGGCAGGCATGCACTGCACGCAAAGGAGCTTGGTTTTATACATCCCACTACCCGTAAGCAAGTTTTTTTTGAAAGCCCTTTGCCCAACGATATTGAGCAGGTGATTGAAAAATGGCGCCGCTATAGTAAAAGCCGTATACCAGATGAAGGTTAATACCGGTTGCGGACAGCCTGTTAATTATTGATAGGCACTACACATTTTTTAAAATAATAGGTGGCTGCACTACAAAGCTATATTAGTTAAAAAGATATACGTTACTTTTGTTGAGCCTGGCAGGTAGTAACCCCTGTGCCGCTATGCCAGGCAAGCCCGGCTATAATAAATCATCGTATAACTACGTTGTTGTAAGTGTAAATTTTCGGGGAATAATGCATGGCGCAAATATTATTTGCCAACTGCTAACTTGTTATCGCAATCTTTATGAACAAACAACTAAAAAACTATTTACAAAAAACACTTGTTTTTTTAGACCTTCTTGTATTAAACATAACCTTTCTATCGGTTAGGTTTGTGTATGATGCCAAAATTGCGGACAACTCTTTTAATGCCTACCTGGAATTATGGGCATATATCAATACAGTATGGCTGGCAATAGCGTTTGTCTCCCGTACATACTCTGATAGTAACATTATCAATTTCGAAAATTTTACCAAACGTACCGTACAGGTATACCTGCTTTGGATTATCGCCATCCTGTTTTATTTGTTTTTTTCCCGTCAGTTAGAGGTATCCCGGTTTTTTATTATTGTAACCATTGTAATTTTTGGGCTGGGGCTTTTAATGAACCGGTTTTTATACCTGGGCATCAATAATTATTTTAAAAATCGCAACCACCTTTTTAATAAAGTACTAATTGTTGGCTACAACGAAACAGCCAAAAAACTGGAGAACTATTTTGAAGAGGAAGGCTTTAATTATCACCTGGTAGGTTTTACAGAAGATGAAAAAAACATACAGGAGCTATCGAGGCATCCAATATTAGCGGATATTAAAAGCACCATGCAAACGGCTGTACAATTAGATGTACAAGAAATATTTTCTACCATTACACCGGAGCAAAATAATTATATATACACCTTAATGAATAAGGCCGAAACAGAGTGCATTCGCTTTAAGGTAGTGCCCGACCTGTCGGTATTTATCAACAAACCTGTTAAGATAAATTACATAAGAGACCTGCCTGTAATGTCGCTGCGTAGTGAGCCATTGGATGATGTAGGCAACCGCTTAAAAAAACGGGCGCTGGATGTGGTGGTAAGCTCGCTGGTGGCCATATTTGTACTTTCGTGGTTGATTCCTTTACTGGGCTTATTAATTAAGCTGGAGTCAAAAGGGCCCATCTTTTTTGCACAATTAAGGTCGGGCAAAAACAATAAAACCTTTTACTGTCTTAAGTTTAGAAGTATGAGGG
The DNA here is from genome assembly GCA_039796475.1 of Bacteroidota bacterium. Lineage (GTDB taxonomy): Bacteria > Bacteroidota > Bacteroidia > Chitinophagales > Chitinophagaceae > Ferruginibacter. Next base: position 3,763 of record JBDKJT010000212.1, read on the forward strand.
TAAATAAAGATTCAGATACAAAGCAGGCTACCAAAAACGATAACCGGGTTACCCGTATTGGTAAGTTTATCCGCAAAACAAGCCTGGATGAATTTCCGCAATTTATCAATGTATTAAAAGGCGAAATGAGCCTCGTGGGGCCAAGGCCGCACATGGTAAAGCATACTACAGATTATTCAAAAATTGTAGATCAATACATGATCAGGCAATTTTTAAAGCCGGGTATTACAGGCTGGGCACAGGTAAATGGATACCGTGGAGAAATTACAGATAACGAACAAATTATTAACCGGGTAAATGAAGATCTTTGGTATCTTGAAAACTGGAATATTTGGTTAGATCTTCGTATCATGTTTTTAACAGTATACAAAGTATTTAAGGGGGATGAGAATGCCTTTTAAAAAAGGGATTTGCCATTTACTGAGCAGCAATGTATAAAATGGCTTTTTGTAATGTTTAAACACTATTTTTGCAAGGCTGTAACAGCTTACAGGGCACGGGAGCGATTACGCAGTCAAATGTTTAAACACTATTTTTGCAAGGCTGTAACAGCAAGCATCCTATATCTGCTGCAACCTATGCCTGCATGGCATTACAAGGTTCCATAACATAATAAAACTTTTTTAAAGTTTTATTGTTCCAATAATTCTACTGTTAAGCCGTTTTATTAAACAGGAGATGTACAAAAAGTTAAACCCATATCGTAGTTTATCTACCTTACTACTGCTGCTGATGATGCTTATTTATCATGCATCGTTTAGTATGTATTACCATAAGTCGGGTAAACTTTGTAAAGTATTTGGATGCTGCTGTATAATAAAGTACAAGTCTTCTCTAAACAAAACATCTTTTTCAAAGGCCTCCAAATCATCATCATCCAAGTGTCAAAAACTAAGCCGCCCCGGAAAATTTTGCCGGTTGCACAGCAAAGATAGTTTTCAGCTTATCATACCGGATGTAAACAAAGCATTGTTTGTAATTCCTGACGGTTTTTTATATACCACTTACATTCGTCAGGCATCTGCAACCGATTATAAACTGCACCGATATAACGAGCAATACTGCAGGGCGCATTACATGGTAACATACCGGCAATTGATAATTTAAAAAACGGGCTACTCCCGCCTGTTACTATGTTGCCTTACTCCCCAAGTTATTTGAGCAACCAGTTTTAATAAACCATATACAGTACTATTTAATGATTGCTGCTACCGCAGCAAAATATTACTTATTAATTATACGATACGATGCACAGTTTTGCTGAGTTAAAAAAGAATTTAAAAAAAGATTTTAGCGGTTTACCATCCATAAAAGTAGCCGTACTAGGTGATTCAGCCACACAATTGCTTTGCCAGACTTTAAAAGGATCGGCATATAACGATGGGCTTCACCTGGATATTTGGGAAGCAGATTTTAACCAGGTAGAAAGACAAATATTAGACGAAGGATCAGAGCTATATGAGTTTGCACCGGCAGTGGTAATCATTTTTCAAAGTGCACACAAACTACTGGCCAAATACAATAAACTTAGCCAAGCAAATCAGCATACATTGGCTGCAAACCGGGCAGAGCAAGCAATGCAATTGTACAGCAGCCTGCAACAAACGCTTAAAGCAAAAGTTATCTATTATAACTATACAGAAATTAATGATGCTGTTTTTGGTAATTATGCCAATAAAACAGCTAGCTCATTTCCCTATCAGCTACGCAAACTAAATGTGCAGTTGATGGAGCTGGCCAGCGAGCAGCCTAATTTATTTATTGCAGATTTATCGGCCATCCAAAACCAATATGGCAAAAGCAATTGCTTCCACAGCTCTGTTTATATCGGTACCGATATGATATTAAGTATAGATGTTTTGCCAGCTGTGGCCCAGCAAACCAATAGCATTATAAAAGCATTATACGGCAAGTTTAAAAAATGCCTGATACTGGATCTTGATAACACTACCTGGGGTGGTATTATTGGTGATGATGGGCTAGAAAACATTCAAATAGGCAGCCTGGGTATTGGCAAAGCATTTACCGAATTGCAATACTGGGCAAAAAAATTACAACAACGAGGTATTATACTGGCGGTATGCAGTAAAAACACAGAGGCTGTTGCAAAAGAACCTTTTGAAAAACACCCCGACATGGTTTTAAAGCTAAACGATATTGCCGTATTTGTTGCCAACTGGCAAAACAAAGCAGATAATATCAGGCACATTCAATCCATTTTAAACATTGGGTTTGATTCGATGGTATTTTTAGATGACAACCCTTTTGAACGTAACCTGGTAAGAGAAAATATACCGGGCATTACCGTACCCGAATTACCTGAGGACCCTGCAGAATATCTTGAATACCTGTATACACTAAACCTGTTTGAAACAACCAGCTTTTCAAGCGAGGATGCCGAACGTACAAAACAATACCAGGTAGAGGCCCAGCGAACTGTTTTGCAAAAAAGCTTTACCAACGAAGATGATTTTTTAAAAAATCTTGAAATGATATCGGTGGTAGAGGGCTTTACAAAATTCAATACTCCACGAGTGGCCCAGCTATCGCAACGATCCAATCAGTTTAACCTGCGTACCGTACGGTATACAGAAGCGGATATTGAGCAAATGGGCATAGATGAAAATTATGCTACCTTTTCGTTTACCCTGCAAGATAAGTTTGGAGACAATGGGCTGATTTGTGTAATTGTACTAAAAAAGGAAGATAGCAAAACCCTTTTTATAGAAACCTGGTTAATGAGTTGCAGGGTACTAAAAAGAGGAATGGAAAATTTTGTATTAAACAACATTGTTGAATATGCTCAAAGCAATGGCTTTACCCATATCAAAGGCGAATACCTGCCTACTGCAAAAAATGAAATGGTAAAAGACCATTATAAAAACCTTGGCTTTATACAAAACCAACAGCATTGGTTGCTGGAGGCCAACAACTATCAACCCAAAAAATGTTTTATCAATAAAAAATAAATCGATGGAAAGAATTGAAATTTTAAATAAACTTACCGAAGTATTTGCAGACAACCTGGACATTGATGGCCTTACCTTAACAGAAGCCACCACTGCCGATGACGTTGAAGAATGGGACTCACTTACGCATGTACAATTAGTAGTAGCTGTTGAAAAAGCTTTTAAAATACGGTTTACCGCCAAAGAAATTCAAAGCTGGAAAAATGTTGGCGAAATGATAAATTCTATTACAGCTAAAAGCTGATAAGTATTGTGCTGCACCAGCAGCTACCCTGCTCCGTACTCCTTTGTAAAACTAGATTTTTAAAACCTGATAAAATCATTAGGTAATATGATATTTAGTACAATTGAGTATGCACTTTTTTTTAGTGTAACCATCGCCGGTTTTTATATAATCCCCTCGGCATTTAGATGGGTGTGGCTGCTGCTGGCAAGTGTATTTTTTTATGGATACAGCAGGCCTGCCTATATATTAGTGCCGGGTATTATTACCCTAATAAGCTACTACAGCGGCCTTATCATTGAAAAAGCCCCCGACGAAAAAAAATCGGCCAATGTTTTTAAACTGGCTATTTTTCTGATAATAGGGTTATTGGTGTTTTTTAAATACACTAATTTTTTTACTACCACCCTTACCGATTTACTCAACTTGTTTGCAGGCAAAAAAACATCTGGCACTGCTGTACAAAACCGCTGGCTGCTGGATATTGCAGCCCCTTTGGGTATATCTTACATTACCTTTCAGGCAATTGGATATTTAATTGAAATAAAAAGAGGCAATCACCCGGCAGAAAAAAACATTGGACACCTTTTTACCTTCCTGCTTTTTTTTACAAAAGTTGTAGCCGGCCCTGTAGAAAGAGCACATCATTTTTTGCCGCAGCTAAAACAAAAACTTTCTTTTAGTTATAACAACTTTACCACCGGTTTGCAATGGGTGGTGCTTGGCCTGTTTAAAAAATTGGTAATTGCAGACAGGCTTTCTATTTACATAAACGCTGTGTATAGCAACAGCGACAAGCACTCTGGCATTACCCTGTTTACTGCCAGTATCCTGTATATTTTTCAAATGTATACCGATTTTTCGGGGTATACAGATATGGCCCGTGGTTTTGCAAAAATGCTGGGCATTGATATAATGGAAAACTTTAACCGGCCATTTTTTGCAAAATCGGTTACGGAGTTTTGGAGAAAATGGCATATATCACTCTCTACCTGGTTTGCCGATTATTTTTACAATCCCATCGCCATTGCAAAAAGAGATTGGGGCAAATGGGCGGTTGTATATGCATCCTTTACCACTTTTGTATTACTCGGTTTTTGGCATGGTGCCAACTGGACGTTTATCATCTTTGGTATTTTACAAGGCATAATACTCACTGCTGAATTTTTAACCAAAAAGCAACGAAAAAAATGGCAAAAGCAAATGCCGCAATGGCTAAATAACTGGGGTGGCATTTTATTTACAATTGGCTATTTTGGGTTTTCCCTAATATTTTTTAGAAGTGATAGTGTAACACAAGCTTTTAGTATTATTAAAAAAATACTCTCATTTAGTGGGCCATTTTATTTTGATACTGCCTCCACATTTTTATTGATACTACTTGGCGTTTTTTATATCACTTTGTATGAAGTGAAAAAAGAATTTTTTAACGAGCATTTCAGCCTATCAAAAAATAAATACTGGATTGTAAGAAATGGCTATTACTGCCTGCTGATTGTTATTATCTTAATGACGGGGGTATTTGATGGGGGTGAATTTATTTATTTTCAATTTTAAGCTAATTGTATGCAAGAGCAAATAAAGCGGAGCGATATGCCAGCTAAAAACTATTATAAATACCTTATCAGTGCAGCGATGTTTATTGCACTATTAATAGCAGTAGATTTTATAGTTGGGGCAATATTAAAAAAATTGTACAAAAATCAACAATCAGGATGGGACTACCGCACCCGTTATTCGGCTGAAGAAACAAAAGCAGCCACACTTATTTTTGGCTCATCCAGGGCACAGCAACAATACAATCCATTGTACATAGAAGACAGCCTGAATACAACTTGTTATAATGTAGGCCGGGATGGCATGCAGGTGCCTTACCATTATGCTATGTTGCAAGCAGTGCTAAGCAGGTATACACCAAAAATGATTGTGCTGGATTGTGAGTATGGTATGTTTAAAGTAGCAGATGCCGGATACGAAAGATTAAGCAACTTGCTGCCTTTATACAAGGATCATCCCGAAATGAGGCCAGTACTTAATCTTAGAAGCCCATTCGAAAAATATAAACTACTATCAAATATCTATCCGTACAATTCGATGATTTTTAAATTGCTTGCTGGCAATTTTAGTAAAGGTAAAGAGCATGAAGACATTAAAGGATATCGTGTTTTAACTGGCAAGCTTACCCATCCTATAAAAACATATGACCTCACTAATAAATACCCGCTTGACACAATTAAGATAAAATTATTCAACGATTTTATTAACGATTGCCGCTCTAAAAACATCAAGTTATATTTTGTATGCCCACCTTATTATATGAAGATAATTGGTATCGACCACTCACTTGATGTTGTTAAAAAAATTGCAGCTGAAAAAAATATTCCTTTTATAGATTATGCCAACGATAGCGTTTTTCAAACTAATCCTGCACTTTTTGACGATACCGTTCATATTAATTACGAGGGATCTAAAATATTTAGTGCAAAACTGGCACATCAGCTTAAACAAATACAATAAAACATTAAATAAAAAGAGGCTGCTAAGGCAGCCTCTTTTGGTATTGTAAATCTCCTGTCGCTTATTCTTTTACCAATGCCTTGGTAATTGTGTTACCGGCGCATTGCATTTTTACATAGTAAACCCCTGTGCTTACCGAATGTATGTCTGCTACTATGTTATTACTACCAGGCTGCAATTGCAGTTGTTTTGTTACCAGTACCCTGCCACTTACATCTACCACTGCATAGCTAAATGTTTGCTGTGTGCCACTTGCTACATTCATACGTACTCCACCACTTGCGATGGCAACATTTTCTACAGCAAATGATTTATCTGAACGGATGTTAACTGATACAATACGGCTATAATTGATGCTGCCATCTTTATCTACCATTGCCAGGCGATAGTATACCACCCCACTTTTTAATACATTATCTGTAAAACTGTATGTATTTTGTAAAGCACTGTTATTGGAGATAACCCTTCCGGCGCTTTCAAAATTGCGACCGTTAAAGCTTCTTTCAATTTCATAATGGCTGCTGTTAAGCTCATTATTGGTGCTCCACTTTACCATTACTTTACTATCGTTATTCTTTGCATTAAAATCTACCAGGGTTACAGGCAGTACGCCAGCAGTAATGATATTAATAGTGTCGGATGCAATCAATCCTGTACTGCTTGTTACCCTTAATTGAAAGGTATAGGTGCCAATAGCAAGGTTGGTAATTTTTGCCTTAGCGCTATTTGCATTGGACAAGGTAAATTGGGCAGGACCAGCAATTTTTGTCCAGGTATAGCTTACAATGGTTCCACCAGTAGCACTACCATTTAACAAGACTGAGTCAACCGGGAGTGTTACAACCATATCAGCACCTGCTATTGCAATAGGCAATCCTTCAACTGGACCAGCCTTTACAATTACTTTAGAAGTAAAAGGAGCCAGCGTAATAGAACCATTGTAAACAGTACTATCTACTCCAATATATTTTGCATCCAGTGCAATAGTTTTGGCCGCCTTCGTTTCGTTATAATAAAATTTAACCTGGCTTTCTACGGTATTGGTAGTAGCATTTGCCTCAAAAAATTCAACATTATCTATAAAAGTAGTACCAGAGTTTTGCTCTACTTCAATAACAATACTTGCAGCAGCTTCGGTAATGGGCGCTGTAAATAAAAACTCATGACGCTTTAAAGAAGTGCCAAAAGAGTTTGTTTGTAAAGGTACCAGGTTGTTATAAGGTGAAGCAGATTTACGCATGTAAACTCTTACGATACCATTATTGGTAGTACCCAATGTATTAAAACGGAATACATATTTTTTTGCACTGCTGATAGCACCAACAGGGCTGTGCAGCAAGCCATAACGGTTAGCTACAGGCGAGCTAAAGTTTATTCTTAAAGAACCTGTACCGGTAATTTTGCTGGTATTATCCCAAGTGGCTGTAACATTGGTACCAAAAACAGTAGTACCGGTAATGTTACTTGTAAATTGAGGATTAGAAAACAAATTACTACCAATTGTATTGTTGATGGTAAACGGTTCAATTTTTTGAGCAGGGCGTTTTGTAGCTTTATCGTATCCGGTAAAACTCTTCCAGCCATCTAAAGAAAATGGAGAAGTTGGTAATAATGCACCACCCTCTGATTGATAAATTTCTGTTACAATACCAGCATCAGAAAATGTATTGTAATAATTACTGTCTATTGAGCCCAATGATTTTAAATTGGCTTCTAAAGTAGTGGTAACTGGTGTATTTAAGCCTGCATTTGTATAGTAAATATTATGCTGGCTTGAGCTCATCGGAAATGAAACATTCTTTTTTATAACCAGGTTGTTGATAGAGCCCCAGGCGTATCGGGTAAAGCCGATATCATCTTTATTATTGTATAATGTATTACCTCTGATGCTGATGTTTTTTGGGTTATTAGAGTAGATACCATCTTTAGCACTGTTAAAAACCGTATTGTCTAACACCTCTACATTCATCGTACGACCATCCATAAAAATACCTGCCACATCCAGCAAGCTTGAGTTGGTACCGGTAGCAGCACCAATACCATTCATTACAATATTATTTTTAATAAGCCGGTTGGTATAAGTTGCGCCGGGTGCAGCATCGGTACCACCAACATATGTATAAATACCACCATTATCGTGCAGGCGATAGCAAAAATAATTTACAAAATTATTTCTCACCATCACATCACTACCCTGAAATTGTATGCCGGCAAGACCAACTGAATCAACTACATTATAATCAATAACAAGGTTATTGGCTACCACCAGGTAAATACCTTTGTAGTCTGAATCGTCGTAATAAGATCCCATACCAGCAAAAGGAGATGTGTTTTTTACCACACAATTTCTTACAATTACATTTTGTTGAGTTCTGCTTACTACCTGTATAGCATTTGATAAAACGTTGTTGGTATTTACATTTTCTACCAATACGTTAGCAGTGCTAAAAATATGCACTGCCTTAGCACCGATATTGGCAATATCGCAATACTGTACTGTAATGTTATCACATGATAAAGCATAAATACCACTTAGGTTACCACCTTCAAATGCAATGTTATTAATTGCAATACCACTCTTTGAAGTGCCAATATTAAATAATACATCTAAAGCACTCACTTTTACCTCGTAATTAGCAGGATTAAGAGCACCAAAAAACATTTTTAATTTTTTATTTGTGCTATCATAATACCATTCGCCAAACTGATCCAGCGTACGGGCATCATTCATAAAAAAGTAACCATGATTAAGTTTAGCAGGCGATAACACTGGTGTGTTCCATGCATTAATATTGCGGCCCATTTTATAATTAACTGTAGTACCCGACTGGCTGGTAACCTGGCACCTGTCTATCACCCAGCCATTTTTACGAATGGCAACTTCGGCGCCAGTCCAGTTTACAGTAGCTGATAATTGATTATCTGTAATAGAGGTGCTGCCAGCGCCTTCAAAAGTAAGGTATCCATCATTTGCATCGGTAGCATTAGGATAACGGCCAATTTGTTGCGGCCTGCCATTGAGCGTTACAATGTTTAGTTTACCAGCTGCAGTTACAGAAGCTTCGTAAACACCACCACCAAGCGACGTCCAACCTGTAACATTTACAAGCCCGGTAATTAAAGGCTTTGCGCCAGTACCATACGCAGAAAACGTAAGATTATCACGCTTGATATTTACTGCACCAAAAAACACCTCTCCTCTTTTTAAAAGGATGGTATCATTTGCTGCAAACGAAAATGAATTTACTTTGTCAAGTGTTTTCCAAGCGGCTGATGCGCTGGTACCTGCATTAGCATCATTACCTGTAGCTGAAACGTAATAGGTTCTTGCCTCGGCCACACTTACTAAAATAAGCAAGGGTAAAAATAATAGGCGTTTCATAGTTTTCCCGGATTTAGGTTTATTGGATTTTCGCTTAATAACTATACAGCAAGCCGTATAAAAATTAAATCGAAGTGGTTTTTATTATTGTATACCTTTTACCGGAAAGTTTACCTAACGGAGAGGAGTAGTTTCACAGGATTCAGGTGTACGGATTTTAGTTTTCAGGATGCAATTGCTTTACAAAGCGCTTGCTGGTTAAAATTCTGCTAAAACTGTGCCAGAATTTATAAATGCTTAGCGGCTAATATTAACCGTTATTGAATGGATGGGCTGTAAATAAACTATTTTACTAGGCTGTACTTGCTTATTTAAATGATAAGCATACGGGCGGGGTAATGTTGTTTTCATAGTTTTCAAGTTTAGTTACTTGTTACAAATAGACAAACCTTGATTAGAGGTTCGATAAAAAAATGACAGATACGGATACTCAAAAAAACAATCTTTTCTTTTAATTATTGTAACAAGGCAAGCGTTTTATAAAAAATCGAGTACTTGTGCGCTGCCAACCCGTAACAACACGTACGGGGTATAGTAAAACCACTATACCCCGTACGTTAACTATACTTCGATTATACCCGTGACAACAAAAAATCTTTAAGTAACCCTGCTTCCGCATTTATTACAACACTATTTTTTTGCTGCAACAGCTGCTCACTGATACTTGCAGGTACAGGCACCGCCTGCCCAATTATTGGTTCTACCACATCATAAAACTTTACGGGGTGGGCAGTTTCCAACACAATTCCTTTTTGAGCCGGGTGTTGCTGGAGGTAACGTTGCAGTGCTAGGTAGCCAACTGCTCCATGCGGATCCAACAAATATTGTTGTTGCTGGTATACATCCAGCAATGTTGTTTTTGTTTCTGCATCAGATATGCTGCAGCTGCTAAATATTTTTTCTAAGTCTGTAAACTGCTGATGAAATATTTCCAGTATCCTGGTAAAATTGCTGGGGTTACCTACATCCATGGCATTTGAAATAGTAGCCACTGCTTTTTTAGGTGTGTACTGTTGAGTAAGCATAAAATGTGGTACCACATCATTTGCATTACAAGCCGCTATAAAATGTTGTACGGGCAGGCCAGCAATATGACCCAAAATGCCGGCACAAATATTACCAAAGTTGCCACTTGGCACTGCTATCACCGGAGGCATATTTTTTTGTGCCCATTGTTTGTAAGCAAAAAAATAATAAAACTGCTGAGGCAACCACCGGGCTACATTTATAGAATTAGCAGAGGTTAAAAACAACTGTTTGTTTAACTCCTCATCAGCAAAAGCCTGTTTTACCATTTGCTGGCAATCATCAAAAGTGCCTTTAACCTCTAATGCAAATATGTTTTTGCCAAGCGTAGTTAACTGTTTTTCCTGCACCGAACTTACTTTGCCTGAAGGATATAAAATCACTACTTCTACACCATCTACATCGTAAAAACCATTGGCCACAGCACCACCGGTATCGCCGGAGGTAGCTACCAGTACGGTTATTTTTTTATCCCGGTTTTTTACAAAATGGCCGAGACAACGGCTCATAAACCGGGCACCAATATCCTTAAAAGCCAGCGTAGGGCCATGGTACAACTCCAGCGAAAAAATTGAGTCGGTTACTTTTACCAGGGGAATATCAAAACTTACTGTTTCAGATACTATGCGCCTTAGCTCCTGCTCGGGTATCTCATCTGCTACATAAGGTTTAATAACTGTGTAGGCAATTTCTTCGTTTGAATATTGATCGAGCTGATCAATAAATTGCTTGGGTAATTGTGGTATTTGTTCAGGAAAATACAAACCCTTGTCGGGCGCTTGCCCTTGTATAGTAGCTTCTTTAAAGCTTACCAAAGGGCTTTTATGATTGGTACTATAATATTTCATTTAAAAAAAATCTGCCGGGTGATGATTGGTTAATTAAGCACTTTTACGCCATCCATGTTAATGGTAGTTACATGGGTATGATAATCCAGGCCAATGTGATTGTATACATTTTTCATTTCCACTTCTACCTGTTTTGCAGTGGCTTCATCTTTGCTAAGCATAAATAAGGATGGCCCTGATCCGGAGATACCGCCACCCAATGCGCCAGCAGCTTTGCAATTACGTTTCACCTCATCAAATCCGGGTATCAATATACTTCTTACAGGCTCAATAATCACATCCTCTAACGAGCGGCCTATCAGCTCCAGGTCGTTTTTCATAAAGCCGGCCACCAGGCCAGCAATATTACCCCACTGTTTGATGGCATCTTTTAACAACACCTCTTTACGTAATATCTGGCGGGCATCTTTTGTTTTTACTTCTATTTGCGGATGCACTACCGTTACGTATAATTCAGGTGCAGGTATACACACAATATCTAAAGGAAAAATGCTGCGGATAAGGGTAATGCCGCCATATATACAGGGGGCAATATTATCTGCATGCTTTACACCGGTGGCCACTTTTTCGCCAAACATCGCAAAGCGAACAAGGTCTTCTTTATTAAAGATGCCACCTAATAAATGATTGGCAGCTACCACGGCACCAGCAGCACTGGCAGCACTGGAGCCAATACCGCTACCGGGTTTAATTTTTTTATGGATAATCATTTCAAACCCAAAATCTCCCTCCAGTTCATTGATCATTTCTACCAGGGGTGCCCCTGCTGTATTTTGGGCTGGGTCTAACGGCAAAGGATAGCCGTCTGCACTTTCTATAACAATCTTTTTTTCGTGCAGTAGCTTCACCTCCATCAAATCGTTGGGTTCATTCAGGCAAAGGCCTAAAATATCAAAGCCACAAACAAGGTTGGCCACGGTGCCAGGTGCATGTACTTTTACTTGCTGTGTACTTGCACTGATTATGGGCTTTTTAAGATTTGATGTCATTATCTTTAAAATTATTTTTATTAAACTCTTGCTGCCCTTATAATATCCGCAAATACGCCTGATGCGGTAACATCTGCGCCAGCGCCGGCACCCTTTATTACCATGGGCTGGTCGGCATACCTGTCGGTATAAAACAATACAATATTATCCTTACCATATAAATGATAAAAATCGTGTTGTGGATTTATGTGCTGTAGGCCTACCGCTGCTTTACCGTCTTGGTAAGTGGCTACAAACTTTAATTTGTTACCGTTGGCTGCAGCCTCATCGTATAGTTTTTTAAAATGTGCTTCCTGTTTTTCCATCGCCTTATAAAAATCTTCTACCGATCCCTGCATACATTCTTCCGGCATAAAAGTGTTATTGGCAATATCTTCCATTTCAAACTGTTCGCCAGCTTCCCTTGAAAGAATCATTATTTTTCTCATCACATCTTTTCCACTCAGGTCAAGCCTTGGGTCTGGCTCAGTATAGCCTTCTTCCTGTGCTTGCTTTACCACCGATGCAAACGAACGTTTGCCATCATAATTATTAAATACAAAATTGAGGGTGCCACTTAACACAGCTTGCATTTTGTTTATCTTATCGCCGCTGCGTACCAAATCGTTTAAAGTAGAAATAATAGGCAAACTGGCACCTACATTTGTTTCAAATAAAAACTGGGCATTAAACTCGCCTGTTATATTTTTTAACTTGCGGTAATAACTATACGCAGATGAGCAGGCTACCTTATTGCAGGCAACTACCGAAATACCTTTTTCAAGCAGCCTCTCGTAAGTGGTTGCCACCATATCATTGGCCGTTACATCAGCAAAAACAGTGTTTCGTAAATTTTTTAACTGGATGGTACCAATAAACGTACCCATATCCATATCCTGCCCTGCTTCCAACTCCTGTTTCCATTTTGTAAGGTCTACCCCCAGTTCATTAATCAGCATTTTACGGCTATTGGCCAGGCCAACCACATTTATTTTTAACCGCAAATGTTGCAGCAGGTACTCTTGTTGCTTGTGTAATTGATTTAACAGCTTGCTGCCCACATTACCTACACCCGCAATAAATAAATTGATTTCTTTATATACTGTTTCAAAAAATTCCTCATGCAATACATTAATGGCTTTTTTAACATCGTGTACAGATATTACAGCCGAAATATTTCTTTCGGATGAGCCTTGTGCAATGGCCCTGACATTAACCCCATTGCGACCAAGATTGCCAAACATTTTGCCGCTGATACCCGGGTGGCTTTTCATATTATCACCCACCAGTGCCACGATGGCCAATTCTGTTTCTACCACCAACGGATCTACTTTACCTGTTTCTATTTCGTAGGCAAAGGCATCGTCTACCGATTTTTTTGCAAGCCCTGCATTTACCGAATCTATACCTACACAAATGGAGTGCTCGGACGAACCCTGTGTTATCAGGATCACATTAATTTTTTTAGTTGCCAGCGACTCAAACAACCGCTTAGAAAAACCAGGAATACCCACCATGCCACTACCCTCCAGGCTTAGCAGGGCAATATTGTTAATGCTGGATATGCCCCGTATGCTATTGCCGTTAACGGCGGCTTCTTTTTGTATAATGGTGCCTTCATCCTGTGGTGCAAACGTATTTTTTATCCATGTGGGGATGCCCTTGGTGCTTACCGGCTGTATGGTAGGTGGATAGATTACTTTGGCGCCAAAATGCGATAACTCCATCGCTTCCTGGTAAGATATCTGTGGTATGATGCGTACGTTGGTTACCAACCTTGGGTCGGCTGTCATCATGCCCGATACATCCGTCCATATTTCCAGCACTTTGGCATCTAACCCGGCAGCCAGTATGGCCCCGGTATAGTCTGATCCGCCCCTGCCCAACGTGGTATTATTGCCGTTAGCATCGCTGGCTATAAAACCTGGCATCATAAATAAAGATGCAGGCGTAGCAGAAAAATATTCTTTAATTTTTGTGTTGGTAACTGCAAAATCTACCGCTGCTGCCCCGTAATTAGAATTGGTGGTAATTAATTCCCTCGAATCTTTCCATTCGCATTCGCCCAACTCCGATTTTAGCCTCGCTGCAATTATTTGCGATGACAGCAACTCTCCATAGCTCACTACCCTGTCCTTAGTTCTTTCTGAAAGCTCTCTTAATAAAAAAATACCATTGCAAATGTCTTCAATTTCATTACACAATGTTTTTACCTGGCTTAGTACACTACTTTGCTGCGTAAGGGGTATCAGTTCTTTTACAGTTTGTAAATGCCTAAGCTCTGCCTCCTGCAATTTTTCTTTGTATGCTTCATTATTTTCAGCAGCCATTTTGCAGCATTGCAATAATAAATCGGTAATACCACCCAAGGCAGATACCACCACCACTGTTTTGCCTGTTTTAATTTTATCTTTTACAATTGCAACTACTTTACCAATGTTTTCCGCATTTTTTACTGAGCTCCCCCCAAACTTTAAAACCTGCATATATTTTGTTTATAACGTTATAAGAAATGAATGTTTTTTGATGTTGAAACAGCTATAACAGCCCGAAGATAATATGAAAATTTGCAACCCTTAACGGGTAGTGATAGTGATGGCACTAGTGGTGACAGCCGCCAAAGAAGCAGCAGAAGGAATGTTGAAAAGGATTGATTGTTTCACCTGTATCACTTTTAATAGAAATGCTAAATTAATAAATTAATCGGAACTATTTAATTTTTTTGAAGTATTTTCACACATTCATTGTATTGCTGCCAGTATTTTTTGTTTTTTATTAAAAATTGTTCAATATGGACCATCAGTCGGCCCGTGGCTTGCAGCATTTTAAAAACTTGGTTGGTATAAAATTCCAACTGTATAACAGTTTATTTACTTCCCTGCCCTTTCATCGTATTGAAAAAACAGGTATTTTATTATCCTTGTTATTAAACAATTGCGAAGAAGGGTACAAAAAAAAATCAAGCCCACGGGAAATCATCGAAGACTTTTTTGCTAAGCACACTACCTACCAATCGCCGCAGGAGCGGCTGGATCTTTTGTTTAGATTTATCCAATACATCGAAAGGCAGGTTGTGCTTTTTGATGCGTTGGAAGATGCATCGTTTAAAGATGTTAATGACTTTAGCGGTGTTGGCACACTTAAGCAACTGGAAACAGAAGTACTGCAAGAAAATAAGCAAGAGGCTTTAAAAGAAAAACTAAAAGATTTTTCGGTAAGGCTGGTACTAACGGCACACCCTACCCAATTTTATCCCGGGGCTGTGCTGGGTATTATTAACGATTTGGCGCTGGCGCTAAGAGATAATAACACTGTACAAATAAATATGTACCTGCAACAATTGGGTAAAACACCATTTTTTAAAAAACAAAAACCAACACCATATGATGAGGCCATGAACCTGATATGGTACCTTGAAAATGTTTTTTACCCAGCTGCCGGCAGGATTATTTCTTTTTTACGAAACCAGTTTCCCGAAGCCGTAGATAATAACAACCCTGCTATAAAAATGGGCTTTTGGCCCGGTGGCGACAGGGATGGCAACCCGTTTGTAGATGCTGCCACTACATTAAAAGTAGCAGATGCCCTCCGTGGCGGTATCATCAAATCTTATTACCTGGAAATACGTAAAATTAAACGCAGGCTAACATTTGAAGGGGTTGATGTAATACTAAACACACTGGAAAATGATCTGTACAATAATATTTTTATACCCGGCCACCGTACACAGCTAACCAAAGAAGCCATACTGGAATCGTTATACAAAATCAGGGAAATAATCATTTATAAGCACAACAACCTGTTTTTGCACCTGGTTGATGGCCTGATTAATAAAGTACACATTTTTGGATTACACTTTGCCTCGCTGGATGTACGGCAAGAAAGCAGCATACATGGCAAAGTGCTGGAAACCATAGCAGCAGCAGGCGTAGGCTTGCCGGGTAGTTATACTCAACTTGAAACTGCTGAAAAAATTAACCTGCTCACACAGGCCAATGCCATCAGTGGCCCCGTTAATTCGGCAAACGCTGTATTAACAGATACATTGGCCACCATACAAGCCATTAAAGACATACAAGTGTATAACGGTGAGGCTGGCTGCAACCGGTATATTATCAGCCAATGCAACAGCGCTTTAAATGTACTGGAAGTATTTGGCCTGTTTTTGCTGAGTGGCTGGAAAAAAGAAAAACTGAGTATAGACATTGTACCCCTGTTTGAAACCATTGATGATTTGCAGCAGGCTGCAGCAATCATGCAAACATTGTACAGCAACCCCGTTTATGCCGCACACTTAAAAAACAGGGGCAACCGGCAAACAATTATGCTTGGCTTTAGCGATGGTACAAAAGATGGTGGTTACCTGATGGCTAACTGGAGTATTTATAAGGCCAAAGAAGAGTTAACGGCTATCTCCAAAAAATACGAGGTAGAAGTGGTATTTTTTGATGGCCGTGGTGGCCCTCCATCAAGAGGCGGTGGTAAAACCCATAAATTTTACGCATCCATGGGCCAAAATATTTCTAATAAAGAGATACAATTAACGGTGCAAGGCCAAACAGTAAGCTCCAATTTTGGAACCATAGATGCAGCACAATACAATATTGAGCAATTACTAAATGCCGGCATTACCAACGATTTGTTTAACAACCGGGCTAAAACCTTGCAAGAACCAGAAGAAGCATTGCTGCAGGAATTGGCGAATGCCAGTTATCAAAAATATATTTCATTAAAAGAGCATCCCTATTTTGCTGATTACCTAAGCCAGGTAAGCCCCTTAAAATTTTACAGCAAAACAAATATTGGCAGCCGGCCCGCCAAAAGAGGATCGGAAAACAAGCTGTCTTTAAAAGACCTTCGGGCTATCCCTTATGTGGGTGCCTGGGCGCAAATGAAACAAAACGTAACCGGTTATTTTGGCGTGGGTACTGCCCTGTACGAAATGGAAAAGCTGGGCAAATTTGAGCAGTTGGCTACGCTGTATAAAAACTCCCTCTTCTTTAAAACATTGCTGGATAACTCCGAAATGGCGATGAGAAAATGCTTTTTTCCGCTTACCGAGTTTGTATCAAAAGATGAAAAGTATGGAGAAATTTGGAACATCATCCACGACGAATTTATTTTAACCCGCCAGTATGTTTTAAAGCTTTCGGGCAAAACGGAGTTGATGGCAGATTATCCAATAGAACAATTATCGGTAAATATGAGGGAGCGTATTGTAATGCCATTGCTTACCATACAGCAATTTGCCATTGCCAATATCAGGGAAATTGAAGATAACCTGATTAACTCGCCTTTAAAAGAAACATACGAAAAATTGGTGGTGCGTTCATCTTTTGGCATTATCAATGCCGGCCGAAATTCGGCATAATAATTACCTGTTTATAAAAAGCCCCGAAAATCATTCGGGGCTTTTTAGTTTACACCCTGCTTGCACTTAATAGGCCATTTGCACTGTTTCGCCTAACGCAATAAATCAATTATCTTACAACAAAAACATTTTTTAATACTGGCCAATTATAATAAAAGCCACATGCAATTACTAAGGGCCATACCAATATTACCTGCCAGGAGCCTTAAAAAAACCGTTGATTTTTTTGAAAGCAAACTTGGTTTTAAAGGAAGTTACAGCGGCTTAATGGCTACCGTTGAGCATGGCAGCATCACTATTTATTTTGAAATGAGCACTAGTGCCAGGCCTTCGGTAGTTGCCTGCTGCCTTATCGTAACCGATAACCTGCAAGATTTGTATGGCGTTTGTGCCGCCAATGATTTGCTGTATCCACCCGGCAAATTAAGCAGCCTGCCTTATGGCAAACTTTCGTTTTCTATAAAAGATAATAATGGCAATATTATACGATTTGAGGAATCAACTTTATAACAATGGATACCATTTTACTACGCCCCATTATTGAAGCAGATAATACTGTATTGGCCACCATCATACGACAGGCACTGCTTGAGTTTGGTGCAGCCAAACCCGGCACCGTATATTTTGACGAAAGCACCGATTATTTATACCAGCTTTTTATGCAACCCGGCTCTGTTTATACCGTTGCGCTATTAAACAATACGGTGGTGGGTGGTGCAGGCATTTACCCCACAGCGGCATTACCGGCACACACCTGTGAGCTGGTTAAAATGTACCTGTCGCCTGCGGCAAGGGGCAAAGGTATTGCCGGCAGGCTGATGCAGCAGGCATTAAACCATGCGGCAGCTGCAGGCTATAAGCATGTATACATCGAAACCATGCCCGAGTTAGCCACAGCCGTGGGTATGTATGAAAAATTTGGATTTAAATGGCTGGATGGCCCATTGGGCAATAGCGGGCATACTGGCTGCAGCATTTGGATGTTAAAAGCCCTATAGAGGATCTTGCAGCAGCTTTACCTCGTACACCGGGCTAAAAAGATACACTTTGGCGGTGGCTATTTCTACACAGCGAATCCGTTTACGATTTTTTTCCATCCGCCTGAAAATACGGCCATTGGATAGCTGAAATAAAGCTCCTTCGGGTATTGCTTCAACCAAGGCTGTGCCCACCTCTTTTTTATCGTATTGGTAAAGCA
>JBDKJT010000213.1:0-5123 GCA_039796475.1 Bacteroidota bacterium
AGGCAGAATTTCCTGCAATAAAAGTGGCCAGGATGGATGTAGATGCGGTAAAAGGAAAAACAGCCCACGATAGCCTGATTAAATTATTTGAAGAGCATCGTATAGATATATTGGTAGGTACACAAATGGTAGTAAAAGGGCTTGATTTTGTAAAAGTAGGTTTGGTGGGCATACTGGATGCAGATGGATTGCTAAGCTTTGCCGATTTTAGGGTTAACGAGCGTGCCTTTCAGCTGATGGAGCAAGTAAGTGGCCGTGCCGGTAGAAAAGATATACAGGGTAAAGTGCTGGTGCAAACATCTCAGCCCGGGCATCCGGTATTGCAGTTTGTACAACAGCATGATTATATAAAAATGTACCAATACGAGCTAGATAAACGAAAGGAATATTTTTATCCGCCGTTTAGCCGAATTATTATCATAACGCTTAAGCATAAGGTAAAAGAGGTAGTGGACGAGGCGGCCCACCGGCTGGCAGCAGCCCTGCAAAAAGAGCTGCAGCAATTAGTAGTAGGGCCGGCGGCGCCGGTGATTGGCAGGGTACGCAATCAATACCTGATGGAACTAATGATAAAATTACCACTTGACATGAAAATGATTCAGCAGTACAAGCAAATAATTCGCAATCATTTTAATTTACTGGTGGCAGAAACAACATTTAAAACCGTTTGGATGATTGCAGATGTGGATGCCCAGTAAATAAATTAATGGGGTACTGCTGTATTCATATTTACATTTGTACGCAATATATATGCAGGTGTTACACAATATATCATTAAAGCCTTACAACACATTTGGTATACAGGCGCAGGCTGCACAGTTTGCCAAATTTAATTCTGTAGCGGCTGCAGGCGAGCTGTTGCAAAATCATGCCAATGCAGGCAACCCGGGTGGCATTTTAATATTAGGCGGCGGCAGTAATATTTTATTTACACAGTCATTTAATGGGCTGGTGCTAAAAAATGAAATAGCCGGAATAGAAAAATATGCAGAAGATGATAAGTATGTATATATAAAAGCGGGGGCCGGTGTGCAGTGGCATTCATTGGTGATGCATTGTATCCAACAAGGATGGGCCGGGCTCGAAAACCTGTCGTTAATACCGGGTAGCGTGGGTGCATCGCCCATGCAAAATATTGGCGCCTATGGGGTAGAAATTAAAGACGTTTTTTATTCGCTGGAGGCCTGGCATATTCAAGATAAAGCATTGGTTAACTTCTCATCAAACGACTGTGCTTTTGGCTACCGTGAAAGTGTTTTTAAAAACAAATATCGTAACCAGTTTATTATTTGTTCGGTTACTTACCGCTTATTAAAGCAGCCGGTTTTTAATACAAGTTATGGCGCTATTATGCAGGAGCTGGAGCAGATGGCGGTTACCAACCTAAGCATAAAAGCCATATCGCAAGCAGTAATAAATATCAGAAGCAGTAAGTTGCCTAACCCTGCACAAATAGGCAATGCCGGCAGTTTTTTTAAAAACCCTGAAGTGACAGTAGCGGTTTTTGAAAAATTAAAAATACAGCACCCGGGCATTGTGGGTTATGCATTGGCCAATGGCAATGTAAAACTGGCAGCAGGATGGCTGATTGAAAATTGTGGGCCAACCCCCGCCGTTAGCTGGAAGGGTTTTAGGCAAGGTGATGCAGGCTGCCATAGCAAACAGGCCTTGGTATTGGTAAATTATGGTAATGCCACTGGCGCACAAATATACCAGTTAAGCGAAGCCATTTTAAATACTGTTAAACATAAGTTTGATGTGCAGTTAGAAAGAGAGGTGAATATAGTGTAAAGGCTACCGGGGCTTGCTAAGTTTTGTTCTTACTTTACTTAAAAACTCCGGCGATATACCCAGGTAGGCGGCTATTAAATGCTGGGGTACCCGTTGTGGTATAGTTGGGTATCGTTGTATAAAATCGAGGTATTTTTCCTGCGCCGTTTTAGATATGGTATTGATGAGCCGTTTTTGTGTGGCCACCAGGTTGCGTTGTATCATTAGCCTGAAAACTCTTTCAAATTTTGGCACTTTTTCCAGCAAAAGCTCTTTTGTGGCGGTATTAAATAGTAGCAGTTCGCAATCTTCCAGCGTTTCAATAAACAGGCTGCTGGGGGTTCTTTCCGAAAAACTTGCCAAGTCACTTACCCACCAGTCTTCAATAGCAAACTGAAGGATTACTTCAAAACCATTCTCATCAATATAATAGGTACGCACACATCCCTTTACCACGTATGCTTCAAAATTGCATACTTCGCCCTCTTGTAATAAAAACACTTTTTTAGGTACCTTTTTAGGCTCCAGCAACTCATTAAAAATTTGTAACTCTTCTAAAGTAAATGCAGTGCACTTTGCTGCATGCAAATTAATTTGATCATACATGTTGCTTTAATTAATTGTACTAAAGATATTGATTAATTAAAAGGGATTATGCTTGTGCAAAGCAGGTTCATTAATACAGGTTTGGCATCCGCCCACTATTGCAACTATACTGCGATTAACTGTTTATATCACCAATAAAAAAGCAGGCCTTTAAGCCTGCAAAATGATTATGTTCAACTTGTTTTTTAATAACTGTTACGGTCTTTGTTGTATCCACCGCCGGGTTTATTATATCCACCACCGCCTTGTGACCGGTTGTATCCACCACCACCGCTTGGTTTATTGTATCCACCGCCGCCTTGTGGCCTGTTAAAACCGCCACTTGGTTTATTATACCCACCACCGCCAGATCCGGGTGCTCTTTCTTCCGCTTCTTTTACTACCAATGGTTTTTTTCCAAGGGAAATATCGTTGAGGCTTTCAATGGCATCTTTTGCTTCCACAGCAACAGGCATTTCAACAAAACCAAAACCTTTACTTTTTCCTGTTTCTTTATCCATGGCTACTTTGGCAGACATCACTGTGCCAAATTTTTCAAATATTTCTTCCAGTTCTGCGTCATCCAGGTCATAGGGTAAACCGGCTACAAAAATTTTCATTGTCTATAAGTTTTTTGTAAATGTACGGAACATATTGTTTTTACCTAATACGCTAATAAAAAAAATCAAGCAAACGATTGTTTTGCTGAAATGCTTACTGGTTGCCGTATTTGTTGGTTAGACATTTATCTATTAACTTTTGCCAAAAATAAATGACCAAAGTACTGCTAACCATTTGTTGCCTGGCAACAGGTTTAATAACATCTGCACAAACTCCTGCCATAAAAGCAAGTGTAAAACTTGCTGCTGAAAAAGTAGAGCCACAGGTTATAGCCTGGCGAAGAGACTTACACCAGCATCCAGAGCTGGGCAATCGTGAAAACAGAACAGCCGCATTAATTGCAAAAGAACTGCAGGCACTGGGTATTGAAACAAAAACCGGTGTAGCCCATACCGGTGTAGTGGGTATTTTAAAAGGTGGCAAACCAGGCCCTGTGGTAGCCCTAAGGGCAGATATGGATGGCTTACCAGTTATTGAAAGAAACGAACTGCCTTTTATATCCAAACAACGCACTACCTATAATGGAAACGAAGTAGGAGTGATGCATGCATGTGGGCATGATACGCATGTGGCCATTTTGCTGGGTACTGCTACTGTGCTGGCCAGTATGAAAAAGGAGATAAAAGGCACTGTAAAATTTATTTTTCAACCAGCGGAAGAAGGCGTGCCAAGGGGGGAAGAGGGCGGTGCCGAATTGATGATAAAAGAAGGGGTGCTTAGTAACCCTGCTGTGGATGTTATTTTTGGTTTGCACATCAGCGCACAATTAGAGGTTGGCAGCATTACCTACCGCCCCGGGGGTACTTATGCCAGTGTAAATGATATGAAGATTACCGTAAAAGGACGGTCGGCACATGGCGCCTATCCTTGGTCTTCTATCGATCCGATTGTTGTATCTGCTCAAATTATTAATAACCTGCAAACCATCGTAAGCCGCAATTTAAACATTACAGAAAATGCAGGTATTGTAACGGTTGGAGCCATTAATGGCGGTAACAGGAGTAATATAATTCCAGAGCAGGTAGAAATGCTTGGCACCGTACGGGCATTAAGCTACGAAGATGAAAAATTATTGGTGGAAAGGGTAAAACAAGTGGTTACCAAAACAGCCGAAAGCGCCGGCGCCACTGCTGAAGTGCTGATACCATACAGCTCTCATTATCCTGTTACTTTTAACGATTTAGATTTAACAGCCAAAATGCTGCCTACCTTGCAGCAAACAGCCGGTGCTGATAAAGTGTTGTTATCGGTACCGCATACAGGTGGCGAAGACTTTGCTTTTTTTCAACAAAAAATTCCCGGCTTGTTTTTTAACCTCGGTGGAATGCCCAAAGGGGCTGATTCAAAAAAAGTAGCTTCTCACCATACACCAGATTTTTTTATTGATGAAAGTGGATTTAAGTTGGGTGTGCAGGCAATGTGCAATCTTACATTAGACTATATGGCGCAGCATTCCGGCAAGTAACAGATGGATGCTGCTATACGAAACTGTATATAAACAACATGGCTGCCTGCTGGCAGCCATGTTGTTTAACGGCTATACCAACGGGTTACTCATTTATTTTTAATTGGCCACCAGTTGCTACAGTTACAGATGCGCCGGGGTTTAGTTGCAATGTTTTACAATTGGCAATTACGCCATTGGCAATTACCGGGCTAAATGGCCTGTTGGCAGGTATAAGCACATTGCTGCTGGCAGCAGGTATTATACCACCCGACCAGTTGGCTGCATTGTTCCAGGCACTGTTTACATTACCCACCCATTGATAGGTGTTGGCTGATAAAGTGCCGCCAGTAAAATCCACCCGGTTATCAAGGCTCCAGCTTCCATTTTCGTCCTGGGTTCGGATAGAAAGTTTATGAGTACCCCCGGGCACATTAGAAATATCTGCATCAAACAACAGGTTGGCAATATCCGTAGCAGCACTAATTGTTACCGGTGTAGCATTGCCATAGCCAGGATCGGTATCAATAAAATATTCCATCCTTGCTATTTTGGGCTGAGCTGCACCGTTAGCAGTTTGGTAAGGTTTTAAAAATATCCATTTGTTATCATGGCTCCATGCACCGTTGGCATCCTGGCTGCGTATGCCCACAATATGTACACCTTGTGATAGCGTTGCAAGATCGATATTGATGGCCAGGTT
>JBDKJT010000214.1:0-25375 GCA_039796475.1 Bacteroidota bacterium
GCCAATTGCACATGCGTGCCTTTAAAGATGGCGATACTATTGTAGTAGAACCCTGGAGGAGCAAGGCTTTTCCGGTAATAAAAGATTTAATGGTTGATCGTTCGGCCTTTGATCGTATCATACAGGCAGGTGGCTATATTTCGGTAAATACTGGTAATGCGGTAGATGCCAATGCCCTGCCGGTAGAAAAGAAAAAAGCCGATGAAGCATTTATGGCGGCAGCCTGTATAGGTTGTGGAGCCTGCGTAGCTACCTGTGTAAATGGTAGTGCCATGTTATTTGTTAGTGCTAAAGTATCTCAGCTAGCCATGCTGCCACAAGGTGAGCCCGAAAAAGAAACCAGGGTGCTTAACATGGTGGCACAAATGGATAAAGAAGGATTTGGTAACTGTACCAACACTTATGCTTGCGAAGCAGAATGCCCTAAAGAAATTTCGGTAGCAAATATTGCCCGGCTTAACAGGGAGTATCTCGGTGCCGGCTTATCTGCAGAAAGCTAATAAATACAAACCTATTTTACACAGCGCCTCCTTTTTAGGAGGCGTTGTTTTTGCAGCAAAACCCGTTACGGAGGCGTCTTACACAATAAATGCTAACTTTAACCATTCTATTTTAAACCAAACAATTGAAACTCACCCCGATTTTTTTGTGGATAGCCTGCCTGTGCTTTGTACAGCCGTCAGGGGCGCAAATAAAATCTCCGCAATCGGGTAATTTACGCAGCAAAAAAATCCCTGTTAGCAATACAGCCATCCAGTTAGATAGCCTTAGTATATTTCCTTACAGCATCGAGGTACAAGGGGTTCAATCCAGCCAATACAGTTTTGATGCAGTAAATGCCCGGTTTAGTTGGCTAATACCACCTGCAGCAGATAGTGTAATCATTAGCTACCGGGTATTTCCATATCGCCTGAATCAACCAGCAGCACATCATGATTTTGAATCAATCCGTAATAATTTTTTGTTGCAAAAACCAGTGGCGTTTAAATATGGCAGCAAGCAAGCGGGTGGCATACTCGATTTTGGAAACATCAACTACAACGGAAGTTTTGGCCGGGGAATATCTTTTGGCAATAGCCAGGATGTAGTGCTAAACTCCAGCATGAACCTGCAGCTAAATGGTTTTATTGGCGATAGCCTCGAGCTTACGGCTGCCGTTACCGACAATAATATACCCATACAGCCTGATGGCAATACGCAAGACTTGAGAGACTTTGACCGTATTTTTTTACAAGTAAAAAAACGAACCTGGCAACTCAATTTTGGTGATATCGATATCCGGCAGAGTAAAAATTATTTTTTAAATTTTTATAAGCGCCTGCAGGGTGCTTCTTTTATTACCGATAACAAAATAGGCCGCAATATCAATAACTCCCTGTTGTTAAGTGGCTCGGTGGCTAAAGGAAAATTTAATCGCAATTACCTAAATCCCCTGGAGGGCAACCAGGGGCCTTATCGCTTGCAGGGCGCAAATAACGAATTGTATTTTACCATATTGGCTGGTACCGAACGGGTGTTTATGGATGGTGAATTATTGCAGCGGGGCGAAGATCAGGACTATGTAATCAATTACAACACCGCAGAATTAACCTTTACCCCAAGGCGTATGATTACAAAAGATAAAAGGATACAGGTTGAGTTTGAGTATGCCGACCGTAACTTTCTTAACTCTAACCTGTATGTAAACAACGAAGTAAATTTTAATAACAGGTTACTGGTAAGTGTAGCCGCTTTTTCAAACCAGGATGCTAAAAATTCTTCCATCAACCAAACACTCGACGAAAAGCAAAAACAATTTTTGGCAGATGTGGGCGATGGAATAGATACCGCTTTTTACCCCGGAGCCGTTAAAGATACTTTTGCAGTGGATAAAATACTGTACAGCAAAACAGATACTTTGTACAATGGCAACCAGCACGACTCTATTTATGTGTACGATACCATCCGCCAAATGCGCCAATACAGCGTATCCTTTACTTACCTCGGGCCGGGTAAGGGCAATTATGTACCCTTGCTAAATGGTGCCAATGGGCGGGTGTTTAAATGGGTGGCTCCAGATGCAGCAGGCAACAGGCAGGGCGAGTGGATGCCCGTTATATTACTGGTATCCCCCAAAAAACTACAATTGGCTACGGTTGCGGCCGAATACCAGGTAGATAAATATACCCAGCTTAAAACCGAGTTTGCCGCCAGTAAATATGATATCAATCTTTTTTCATCAAAAAATAAAAGCAACGATAATGGATTGGCTGCTAAACTGCAGTTGGTAAAAGATGCACAGCCTGTAAGGTTGTTTAATAAAGCATTGCAACTGCAAACCGCCCTGGGCATGGAGTATGTAAGCAGCCGGTTTAAACCATTAGAGCGATTGAGAAATGTAGAGTTTAACAGGGATTGGAGCCTGCCGTTTATAATAACTGCCGCCAACGAGCGCTTATTAAATGCAGCGATTGGGCTGCAGGATAAAACAGGTAATTTGTTTAAATACGAACTGGTTAATTACAACCGCAGCGATGGATTTAATGGCTACCGGCACCAACTGCAAAACAACTTGTTGCTCAATGGTTGGAAAATCAGCAGCAACCTTAGCCTTACCAATATCAACAGCAGGTTGCAAAAGGGCTTGTACCTGCGGCCAACCATTGATATTGGCAAGCAATTAAAAGCACTTAATAATATTTGGATAGGGGGTAATTATACCGGCGAGCATAACAAACTGTCAGAAAAAACAACGGATACATTATTGCCACTCAGCTATGCATTTAATGTATGGCAGGCTTATATACGCTCCGATAATACAAAGCTTAATAAATGGGGCCTTAGTTATTTTACCCGAAGTGATTGGTATCCGCTGGCAAACCAGTTACGCCAAGCCGACAAAAGCCAGAATATTAACTTTTTTACCGAATTGCTTAAAAGCGAACATCACCAGGTTAAGCTGAATGTTACCTACCGAAAATTAAATGTGTTTAATGCTGGTTTATCTAAGCAAAGGCCCGACGAAACACTGTTAGGCAGGGCTGAATACCTCGTTAATGAATGGAAAGGATTTTTAACAGGCAATATATTGTACGAAGTAGGGGCAGGGCAGGAGCAAAAAAGAGAGTTTACCTACATAGAGGTGCCTGCAGGCCAGGGCGAGTACACCTGGATTGATTACAACAACAACGGGTTGAGAGAACTGAATGAATTTGAAGTTGCCCTTTTTCAAGACCAGCGTAAATACCTTCGGGTATTTACACCCACCAACCAGTTTGTAAAAGCTAACTATATTCAATTTAATTATAGTATAGAGCTTAATCCTAAAGCCCTCATCAATACCTTGCAGGCCACCGGTTTAAAAAAGATTGTATCAAAAATTAGTACCGCATCCTCGTTGCAGATTAGTAAAAAAAGTATTGCCACAGGCAGCTTTGCTTTCAATCCATTTTCCAATGCATTGTTAGATACCAACCTGCTATCACTTAACTCCTTTTTGTCAAATACTTTTTTCTTTAACCGCACCAGTGCTATCTGGGGCATGGATATAACCCATATTTTAAATAACGGCAAATCATTGCTTACCTATGGCGTAGAAAGCCGGCGCCAGCGTAACATTGCCATAAAAATGCGTTGGAATATCAGCCGGCAGTTTGCAGCTACCGTTACAGCCCGTTCGGTTACCAATGATTTATTTACTCCCAAATTCAGCAACCGTAATTACGCCATTAACCAAACAATACTGGAGCCTGTTATTAGCTATGTAAAGGGCACAAAAATGAGGCTGATGCTGGGCTATAGCTTAAGTGATAAAAAAAATAGTGCAGGCTTTATGGAGCAGTCAACCAGCAATGCACTAAATGCTGAGCTAAAGTACAATGTGCTTTCCAGTAGCAGTATCAACGCCAGGTTTTCTTTAAACAGTATTTCGTTTAGCTACGCTGCCGGCGGATCACCCAACTCTACAGTGGGCTATATTATGCTAGATGGGTTACTGCCGGGCAAAAACTATTTGTGGAATATTGAATATACCAAGCGGTTAAGTACTAATATAGAAATGAGCCTGCAGTATGATGGCCGTAAACCAGGAGAGGCCCGTACAGTACATATTGGCAGGGCCAGTGTAAGGGCATTATTTTAGCCAGTTGTAAACAATGGAGAGATTGATTTTAAAAATATTGGTCAAATTTTTTTGCTGAAATAATTATTGCCCTATATTTGCACTCCCAAAACGAAAGGGAGTTTAGCTCAGTTGGTTTAGAGCATCTGCCTTACAAGCAGAGGGTCGGCGGTTCGACCCCGTCAACTCCCACTAAAAAAGCCTCACAATGTGAGGCTTTTGTTTTTGTAGGTTGAGCTATTTTAATTAATTCATTTGCAGGGCAGGCAGGCGGTAATTTTGGGCATCATACACAAAAAGTTCGTCTACTTCCATCGTCCAGTATTTAGCCAGGGGCGATTGGGCAAGCATGTCTTTTACCTGTTTTTTTGTAGTGGCATTTACAATTATCCAGCAACGCTGCGTTTCCATACTTACGGTATAATAATCGATGCTGCCATTTTCTATCAGGCTATTGATGTATGCCCGGTGGGCAGGCACATGGCTCATAAAAGCGTCGTCCATTTCAAAATGAATGGTTACCTGGTACTTAATATGTTGATTGTAGGCTAAATTTTCCATGTTACCACCTGGTTTTCCCACTCTGGTTTAAATGGGGCGGTTATCTTAATATAATTATCGGTATAGCCTTCCATCATACCGTTTTTGTTATGCGATTCAAACAGCACCTTTCTTTCATTTCCAACGTGCTGGCTGGTGAAATATTGCATTTTTTGATAACTTAAATTACGCAACGCCTTGTTTCGTTCGTTTCTTACAGCAATCGGTATTACAGGTAACATGGTTGCCGCTAGCGTATTGGCTCTTTCTGAGTAAGTAAATACATGCAGGTAAGAGATGTCTAGTGCATGTAAAAAGTCGAATGTTTCTTTAAAATCTTCGGCTGTTTCTCCAGGAAAACCCACAATCACATCAGCCCCAATACAGCAATGCGGCATCATAGTTTTTATCAAGCCCACTCTTTCGGCATATAACTCATTTTTATACCGCCGGCGCATTTGGCCTAGTATTTTATTACTGCCACTTTGCAAGGGAATATGAAAGTGCGGCATAAAGCGCTTGCTGTTACTCACAAATTCAATAATCTCATTGGTAAGCAGGTTAGGTTCTATTGATGATATCCTGTACCGCTCAATGCCCTCCACGCAATCAAGCTCTTTTACCAGGCTAAAAAAAGTTTCCTCCTTGGTTTTGCCACCATGTAATCCTTTACCAAAGTCGCCTAAATTGATGCCGGTAAGCACAATCTCTTTTGCGCCCTGTGCAGCAAGTGCTTGTACATTGCTTACAACATTATCAATACTATCGCTGCGGCTTTTACCCCTTGCCATGGGTATGGTGCAAAAAGAGCAATTGTAGTCGCAGCCATCCTGCACTTTTAAAAATATCCGGGTACGGTCGTTGATGGAGTGGGAGGCGGTAAATATGTTTACATCCTCAATATCGCAACTGCAAATTTTGGCACTGTTGCCCTTGGTTATTTCTTTTAAATGTTGAGTAATATTAAATTTTTCGGCAGCGCCCAATACCAGGTCAACACCCGGTATGGTTGCTATTTCTGCAGGTTTTAGCTGTGCATAACAACCCGTAATTACCACCATGGCTTCCGGGGCCTTTCGCTGTATACGGCGTACCAGTTGCCGGCATTCTTTATCTGCATTTTCTGTAACGGAGCAGGTGTTAATAACATAAACATCTGCCACCTCATCAAATTCTTTTTTTTCAAAGCCATCGTTTTCCAGTAACCGGCCAAGGGTGGAGGTTTCGGAAAAATTAAGCTTACAGCCAAGTGTATGCAGTGCTACCGATTTTTTCATTTGCAGCAAAGATAAGCAGGCTGTAGTAAATGCACTTGTTAACAGTAAAGGTGGCAGTAGTAAAATTGTTAATAATTGATAGGCTGGTAATGTAATATTGTTACTGATGTGTTTATTTAACTTTACTTTTGTAAGGGTAACAGCAGTGTAATAAATGCTGCCACATTCAATTCATATTTACACCAGGGGAAACGGATGAAAATAAAATCGTTGCTGGCAAAGCCATTTGCCAATTATATATACAAGCAGGTAAAGCGGGGGATGGAAACAGCGGTGCAAGATCAGCAGGACATATTTGATCAGCTGGTAAAATCGGCTGCCAAAACCGAGTTTGGTAAAGAGCATGGTTTCGATTCCATTAAAACACACGCCGATTTTGTACGCCAGGTACCCTTAAGAGATTACGAGGCCTTTAAGCCTTATATTGAGCGTATTAAGCAAGGCAAGCAAAACGTGTTGTGGAAAGGGCAGCCCTTGTATTTTGCCAAAACAAGCGGAACCACCAGCGGTGTTAAGTACATTCCAATTTCAAAAGACTCAATCCCTAATCATATTAATGGTGCCCGTAATGCACTGCTTTGCTATATGGCAGAAACGGGCAATACCCAGTTTGCAGATGGCAGGCTAATTTTTTTAAGCGGCTCTCCTGAGTTAGAAAGAGTGGGTGGCATACCTACCGGCAGGTTAAGCGGTATTGTAAACCATCATGTACCCAAATACCTACGGGCCAACCAATTGCCCAGTTACGAAACAAATTGTATAGAGGAGTGGGAGGAAAAGCTGGAGCAGATTGTAACAGAAACTATCCAGCAAAACATGACGCTTATCGGGGGAATCCCTCCGTGGATGCAAATGTATTTTGACCGCTTGTATGAAAAAAGCGGAAAAAAAATTGGCGACCTTTTCCCCAACTTTAGTGTAATGGTGCAGGGTGGGGTAAATTTTGAGCCCTACAAATCCCGTCTGTACGAAAGTATTGGCCGTAAGGTAGCCTGTATCGAGTTGTTTCCGGCGAGTGAGGGTTTCTTTGCCTTTCAGGATTCTCAACAGGCAGAAGGGTTGCTGCTTAATACCAACAGCGGCATTTTTTTTGAATTTATACCAGCCGCCGAAATATTTAACGACCACCCTGCCAGGTTAACCCTCGCTGATGTAAAAGTGGGCGAAAATTATGCACTCGTTATCAGTAACAATGCCGGTTTGTGGGCCTACAATATTGGCGATACTGTAAAGTTTGTATCTACCAATCCATACAGGCTGGTGGTAAGCGGCCGCATAAAACACTATATTTCCGCATTTGGCGAACATGTTATTGGAGAAGAAGTGGAGGCAGCATTAATGAAAGTGGCTGCAGAAGAAAATATACATATTACCGAGTTTACCGTAGCGCCCATGGTATCTGCCAATGGCGGCAAAAGCTACCACGAATGGTTTATTGAATTTGTAAATACACCAACTGACATGCATGCTTTTGCAAAAAAAATTGACGATAACCTGCGGCAAAAAAATGTGTATTACGACGATTTAATTGGTGGTAATATACTCAACCAATTAAAAATTTCTGAAGTAAAACGAAACGGCTTTATCGATTATATGAAAAGCATTGGTAAGTTGGGCGGCCAAAACAAAGTACCCAGGTTAAGTAACGATCGTAAAATTGCTGAAGCCTTAAACGAATGGCTTGTTAGCTGATTTCTATCTATTTGTTAATGTTCAGGAATAATTTTCAAAAGGTTATAAAAAAAATTGCTGGTTATTTATAAAATGATATACTTTTGCGGCAAATAATTTAATTCCTCTAAGGGTAAGAAGTGAAAAATAACTCATTACATACAATCAGTACTTTCACCGCAGTTACAATTAACTGTCCTGTTTTTCATAGCCCCATTTCTCCCAGGCGCACTCCTCGATGCTGATAGGCCAGGCCTTTAATGTTGCCCCCTGTCAGTGAAAAAACCTCCGGAAATTCGCTAACAATTTTTCTTTAAGTTTAATCAATCGAGAAGTGGAAACTAATAATATTATTATTCGGGTTGCCAATGCAAATGATACACACTATTCAAAAGTAATAACCGACGAAATGGAATCCTCTGCCAAGGCAAGAGGTACCGGTATTGCTAAAAGAAGCCCAGATTATGTAGAAAAGAAAATGCTGGAAGGCAAAGCAGTAATTGCTGTGTTGCCAGATGGTACCTGGGTGGGCTTTTGCTACATCGAAGTATGGGGGCATGATCAGTTTGTAGCCAATAGCGGCCTCATTGTGTCGCCTGCCTTTAGAAAAAGTGGCGTTGCCAAACTAATTAAAAAAAGAATTTTTGACCTCTCCAGGGAAAAATATCCACACTCCAAAATTTTTGGATTAACTACTGGCCTTGCCGTAATGAAAATAAACTCCGAGCTGGGTTACGAGCCGGTTACATACTCCGAGTTAACCGACGATGAGGAGTTTTGGGCAGGCTGTAAAAGTTGTGTTAACTACGACATACTCATGAGTAAAGATCGTAAAAATTGTATGTGCACCGCTATGCTTTACGATCCTGCCGACCATCGTAAGCCAGAAGAAACCAAGCAGGATTTTGAAAACAACTCCAAAATATACGAACGCCTCATGCAAATAAGGCAAAGCCGCCTGCTGCGTTTTTTTAACCGAAAAAACGAGCAAAAAAATGAAAGCGGTCTTTCTAAAATTGTTACAAAATATTTTTTCAAACCTAAGTTTAATTAGCAATGAGTAAAAAAGTAGTACTCGGTTTCAGTGGTGGGTTAGATACCTCTTTTTGTGTAAAGTACCTCACTGTTGAAAAGGGGTACGAAGTGCATTCTATTATTGTAAATACCGGCGGCTTTAGCGCAGATGAGTTAAAAAAAATAGAAGCCCACGCCTATAGCCTCGGTGTAAAAACACATACAACGGTAGATGCAGTAACAACCTATTACGATCAAATTATCAAATACCTCATTTTTGGTAATGTACTTAAAAACAATACCTACCCTTTAAGCGTAAGTGCCGAAAGGCTTAGCCAGGCCCTCAGCATAGCAGCGCATGTACAAAAAACAGGCGCCGTAGCAGTGGTGCATGGCAGCACCGGAGCCGGTAACGACCAGGTTAGGTTTGATATGATTTTTAATATCATGATACCCGGCGTAGAAATTATTACTCCCATACGGGATATGAAGCTTAGCAGGGAAGCCGAAATTGAATACCTGAAGCAACAGGGTGTGCAAATGAATTTTGAAAAATCCGCATACTCTATCAACAAAGGATTGTGGGGCACCAGCGTGGGTGGTAAAGAAACACTTAACAGTAATGGGTTGCTGCCTGAAGAGGCCTGGCCTACACAGGTTACAGAAACGGGTGTACGAAATGTTGTACTTCAATTTGTACAGGGCCAATTGGTAAGCGTAGATGACCAAACCTTTGCTCACCCAACGGAGGCAATACAATATTTACAAACCATAGCCGGCCCATTTGGTATAGGCAGGGATATACATGTGGGCGATACCATCATTGGTATTAAAGGCCGGGTAGGCTTTGAGGCCGCAGCTCCGATGGTTATTTTAAAAGCTCACCATGCGCTGGAAAAACATGTACTTACCAAATGGCAGCTTAACTGGAAAGACCAGCTGGCGTTGTTTTACGGCAACTGGCTGCATGAAGGGCAAATACTTGATCCCGTAATGAGAGATATAGAAACGTTTTTGCAAAACAGCCAGCAAAATGTTACTGGTAAAGTATTTGTTGAGTTAAGGCCTTATCGTTTCCAGGTAGCGGGCATCCAATCGCCATACGATTTAATGAGCAGTAAGTTTGGTAAATACGGAGAGATGAATAATGGCTGGACGGGTGAGGATGTTCGTGGCTTTACCAAAATATTCGGTAATCAAACACAAATATTTCATGCTGTAAAAAACGAAGCCAATGGCCAGTAACATAAAAGCAGGCATTATTGGAGGAGCAGGATATACCGGTGGCGAGCTAATTCGTTTGCTCATCAATCATCCCCAGGTACACATAGCCTTTATACACAGCAACAGTAATGCTGGTAATAATGTAAGTAAGGTACATGCAGATCTTATTGGCGAAACCAATTTGCAATTTACCAGTGATAGCAGCGCACTGCAAACTGGTGAAGTGGATGTTGTTTTATTATGTGTGGGCCATGGCGATGCCAAAAAATTTTTGGCGGCTACCCAAATACATCCTGCTGTAAAAATCATCGACTTATCCCAGGATTTTCGCCTGAAAGATAAATCGGCTATTGGTAACCGGCAGTTTGTATATGGTTTGCCTGAGCTGAATAAGCAACAAATTTTAACTGCCAGTAACATTGCCAATCCGGGTTGTTTTGCCACAGCAATACAATTAGGATTGTTGCCATTGGCAAAAGCCGGTTTGTTAAGCGATGTATACACAACGGGCATTACCGGCTCTACCGGTGCCGGGCAGGGGCTTGCAGATACTGCACATTTTAGCTGGCGGGTAAATAATATACAGGCATATAAAACGCTTAGCCACCAGCACCTGAACGAAATGGGCGAATCGCTGGCGCAATTGCAACCCAACGTAGCAGTGGATATTAATTTTATCCCCTGGCGGGGCGATTTTGCAAGAGGTATCTTTATCAGTTCGCAACTTACCACCGATTGGGCTTTTGCCGACTTACAGCAACTATACCTTGATTTTTATGCCAATCAACCATTTACCACGGTAAGCGATTCCCCCATTTTTTTAAAGCAGGTGGTTAACACAAATAAATGTGTAATACAGCTTGAAAAAATAGGTAACAAATTAGTTGTACACAGTGCAATAGACAATTTGTTAAAAGGAGCCAGCGGGCAGGCTGTGCAAAACATGAATCTTTTATTTGGATTGAACGAAACAGCAGGGCTAAAATTAAAGGCCAATTATTTTTAACCAACGGTATTGTCGCCTAATTAATAAGGTGCTTACTACACATCTCGGCTAACTATTTATGAAACTTTTTGATGTATACCCGGTAAATGATATTAACATTGAAAAAGCTAATGGCTCCTATGTTTGGGATGATAAAGGCCAGCAGTATCTCGACATGTATGGTGGACATGCCGTAATTTCTATTGGGCATACACATCCGCATTACGTTCAGCGACTGCAACAGCAATTAAGTAAAGTGGGGTTTTACTCCAACTCAGTTAAAATTCCCCTGCAGGTACAACTGGCCGAAAAATTAGGCCAGGTTTCTGGCAAAAATGATTACCAGCTTTTTTTGTGCAACTCAGGGGCGGAGGCAAATGAAAACGCCTTAAAAGTAGCTTCGTTTTACAATGGCCGAAAAAAAATAATTGCATTTAAAAAAGCCTTTCATGGCCGTACATCGCTTGCTGTGGCAGTTACCGATAACCCTGCAATTGTAGCACCTGTTAATCAAACAGACAATGTGCTTTTTTTGCCTTTTAATGATACCGCTGCGCTCGAAAATGCCTTTGCTACTAACGACATTTGTGCCGTTATTATCGAAGGGATACAAGGTGTTGGAGGTATAAATGTGGCCAGCGACGATTTTTTAAAAGCCATTCGCCGTCTTTGCGATACATATAATGCAGTGTACATAGCAGATGCAGTACAATGTGGCTATGGCCGTACCGGTAAATTTTATTCGCATGATTACAGTGGGGTAGCTGCAGATATTTACACAATGGCAAAAGGCATGGGCAATGGATTTCCGGTAGCTGGTATTTCAATTGCGCCAAAATTTTTATCAAAGCATTTTATGCTGGGTACCACATTTGGTGGCAACCACCTGGCATGTGCGGCTGCTTTAGCCGTTTTAGAAATTATTGAACAGGATAATTTACTGGCCAATGCACAGGAGGTGGGCAGTTATTTAATAACACAACTACAACAATTACCCAATATAAAAGAAGTACGTGGCAGGGGTTTAATGATAGGTATTGAGCTGCCGGAAGAGCTAAAAGAAGTAAAAAAGAATCTCCTGCTAAAGCATAACATTTTTACAGGCGAGGCTAAGCCCAATGTAATACGCTTACTGCCTGCTTTAAATATTACCAGCACCGAAGCCGATATTTTTTTAACGGCATTAAAAGCGGAGCTGCAATAACCTCGGTACAATCATTTTATTTATATTAAACGCTGGTATAAAACAACAATGAAAAATTTTATCTCTGTTAAAGATGTTACGGATATAAATGCACTGGCTGCAAAAGCGCTGGCTTATAAAGCCCGGCCTTTTGCAGATAAAACACTTGGCGCCGGCAAACGTATTGGCCTGTTGTTTCTTAACCCATCATTGCGTACACGGTTAAGCACACAAGTGGCAGCCAGTAATCTGGGGCTTGAAACCGTAGTGTTTAACGTTGATAAAGAAGGTTGGGCTATGGAGTTTGAGGAGGGTGCAATAATGAGTGGCACAACGGTGGAGCATGTAAAAGATGCTGCCCCAATTTTGGGCAACTATTTTAATATGTTGTGCATCCGTGCTTTTCCTACGCTGCAAAACAAGCAAGACGATTACAGTGAAGAAGTAATGTCGGCTTTTATAAAATATGCTGGCGTGCCCATTGTAAGTTTAGAAAGCGCAACACTGCATCCGCTGCAATCACTTACCGATATAGTAACCATTACCGAATTATTAAAAGATGGTACTCGTAAGCAAAAACCTAAAATCGTTTTAACATGGGCCCCTCATATTAAGGCATTGCCACAGTGTGTGCCCAATTCTACCGCCCAATGGTTAAATGCATGGGGAGAGGCAGATTTTGTAATTACCCATCCTGAAGATTATGAACTGGACGAACAGTTTACCAAAGGTGCTACCATTACGCACAACCAGGCCAATGCCTTACAAGATGCCGATTTTGTATATGTAAAAAACTGGAGCACTTATACCGATTACGGTCGTATTTATACCAACGATCCATCATGGATGCTTACCAACGAAAAGCTAAAACAAACCAACAATGCCAGGGTAATGCATTGCTTGCCTGTTAGGCGAAATGTTGAGTTGAGCGACGAAGTGCTGGATGGCAGCAACAGCATAGTAACACAGCAAGCCAGCAACAGGGTATGGGCTGCACAAGCAGTGCTGGCAGAAATTTTAAAAAATGGATAAACTCTTTATCATAAAAATTGGGGGCAATGTAATTGACAGCGATATCGCTTTAGCCCAATTTTTAAGTGCTGTTGCCACAGCAAAACAACCATTAATAGTAGTACATGGTGGTGGAAAAATTGCTACAAAGCTGGGTGAGCAACTGGGCATACAACCTAACTATGTAAACGGCCGCAGGATAACAGATGCAGCCACTATTGATTTGGTAACAATGGTGTATGGTGGCCTGGTAAATAAAAAAATTGTGGCCCAATTGCAATCGCTGGGTTGCAATGCCATTGGCCTTACCGGTGCCGATGCCAACATAATACCGGCAACCTTACGTCCCGTAAAAGAAATTGATTATGGTTTTGTAGGTGATGTACAGCCTGCCGCTATTCATACAGCTCCGCTGCATGCACTCTTGCAACAAGCAATTACACCCGTGATAGCACCCCTTACGCATAACGGGATGGGGCAGGTGCTTAACACCAACGCAGATACAATTGCAGCCTCTTTGGCCATTGCTATGGCAAGATTGTATAAAGTAAGGCTGGTATATTGTTTTGAAAAAAAAGGTATTCTTACAAATGTGGATGATGAGGATTCGGTGCTGCCATTAATTACTAAAGAAAAATATGCCGGTTTGTTACAGGCCGGCAAATTGTTTGATGGTATTTTGCCAAAAATAGACAATGCCTTTGCTGCCATTGATAATGGCGTAAGTGAGGTATTAATAGGCCATGCCGACAACCTGCTGCAAAACTTAACTGCTGATACTAAAGGAACATTAATCAAATGATAGTTGATCAAAAAATATACACCGATGCAGTGGCATTGCTGCAACAGCTAATAGCCACGCCTTCTTTTTCAAAAGAAGAAAATGATACCGCCGAAATACTGGTTAATTTTTTTGAGCAGCGGGGGGTGCCATGTGCAAGAGTAGGCAATAATGTGTATGCAAAAAACAAAACCTACGATGCTGCCAAGCCATCTGTACTGCTCAATTCTCACCACGATACGGTAAAACCCAATAAAGGTTATACCATGGATCCTTTTACCCCTGTGGTAAAAGATGGCAAGCTGTATGGCCTTGGCAGTAACGATGCTGGCGGATGCCTGGTGTCTTTAATCGCCACTTTTTTGCATTTTTATAACAGCAAAGATGCCCGGCACAATGTAGTATTTGCTGCAAGTGCCGAGGAAGAAATTAGTGGCGTAAATGGTATTGAACTGGTACTGCCTTACCTGGGCCATATTGATTACGGTATTGTGGGCGAGCCTACCAAACTAGAAATGGCCGTGGCCGAACGTGGCCTGATGGTAATAGACTGTACCGCACAGGGCAGGGCTGGCCATGCTGCCAGAAATGAAGGCGAAAATGCATTGTATAAAGCCGTGGAAGATATTAATTGGATACAAAGTAAAA
The DNA here is from genome assembly GCA_039796475.1 of Bacteroidota bacterium. Classification (GTDB taxonomy): domain Bacteria; phylum Bacteroidota; class Bacteroidia; order Chitinophagales; family Chitinophagaceae; genus Ferruginibacter. The sequence goes on from JBDKJT010000214.1 coordinate 14,434, forward strand.
AGTTTGATAAGGTGAGCAACTTGTTGGGTGAGTCACGGCTTACCGTTACCGTTATTGAAACGGAAAATAAACAGCACAACGTGGTGCCGTCTCAATGTAAATTTGTAATAGATGTAAGGGTAAATGAGCTGTACACTTTTGAAGAAATACTGGCTGATTTAAAAACCAACCTAAAAAGCGAATTTAAGCCACGTACTACCCGGATGAAATCTACCTCTATACCGCTCGATCATTTGCTGGTAAAGGCAGGCACCCACTTGGGCCGGGGTTATTATGGATCGCCTACCACTTCCGATAAGGCGCTGATGCCTTTTCCTACTTTAAAAATGGGGCCCGGCGATAGTGCCAGGAGCCATACGGCAGACGAATACATTTACCTGAGTGAAATTGAAGAAGGCATTGCTACCTATATTCAATTGGTAGAACAAATATTATAACCGGGTATTTAAATAAAGGCAAATTACTTTTATAAAGCATTTTAATATGAAGCTTTGGCAAAAAGATAAAACATCGCTGGCAGAAGTTGAAAAATTTACTGTGGGCAACGACAGGCAGATGGATTTGTTGCTGGCCCGGTTTGATGTATTGGGCTCGCTGGCGCATATTAAAATGCTGCACTCGGTAGGGTTGTTGCCTGCAGCAGACCTTACATTACTGGAGGCCGAATTAAAACAAATATACCACACCGTAAGTGCAGATGACTTTGTGTTAGAAGATTCGGTAGAAGACATACACTCGCAGGTAGAGCTGCTGCTTACCCGTAAACTGGGTGATGCCGGCAAAAAAATACACAGTGCCCGTAGCCGCAACGACCAGGTGCTGGTAGACCTTAAACTTTTTTTACGCAGCGAAATTGAGCAGCTTACCCTAAGTGTAAAACAGCTGTTTGATTTATTGATTGCACAAAGCGAAAAATATAAAAACGACCTCTTGCCCGGGTACACTCACCTGCAACTGGCCATGCCCTCCTCATTTGGTTTGTGGTTGGGCGCCTATGCCGAAAGCCTGGTAGACGACCTGGTAACCCTGCAGGCCGCCTTTGAAGTGGTAAACAAAAACCCCCTTGGCTCTGCTGCTGGCTATGGCTCCTCGTTTCCTATCAACCGTACACTTACCACCCAATTGTTGGGATTTGAAGATTTAAATTACAATGTAGTATATGCTCAAATGGGCCGGGGCAAAACAGAAAGAATTGTAGCCGCCGCAATGGCTAATATTGCCGCTACTTTATCAAAGCTGAGTATGGATGCCTGCCTGTTTTTAAATCAAAATTTTGGCTTTATCAGTTTCCCCGATGAGTTAACAACGGGTAGCAGTATTATGCCACACAAAAAAAACCCGGATGTGTTTGAGCTCATCCGCTCTCACTGCAATCGTATACAAGCATTGCCCAACGAAATAATGCTGATGACCAATAACCTGCCATCTGGTTATCACCGGGATTTGCAGCTGCTTAAAGAGCAATTGTTTCCTGCATTTACCAACCTGCGCAATTGCATTGCCATGGCCGGGCTGATGCTGGGTAATATATCCGTTAAAAAACAGCTTTTAAAAGACGAAAAATACCGCTACCTGTTTAGCGTGGAGGAGGTAAACAAGCTGGTATTACAGGGCGTACCCTTTAGAGATGCCTACAAAAAAATTGGGCTTGATATTGAGCAAGATAACTTTACTTATACCCCTGCGGTTAACCATACACACGAGGGCTCGGTAGGCAATCTTTGCAACGAGCAGATAAGCCATAATATGGATATGGTACTCAGCCGCTTTAATTTTAATAAAGTGAACAGCGCTTTGGAGCAATTATTGCGTTAAATTGCCCAATCAAAATTTTTTGCACCTGCAATAAGGTCCATTGAATAAGCATTGCGTTGTTGTTTGCCCAACAGTTTTCCGCTGTACAAGTGTGCGACGCCCCTGCAGCCGAATATAGCTTTGCTGCTGGTTAACTAATTATTCTGGCGTTATTGTATAAATATATTTCCTATGGCCGAGGCCGTTCAAAAAAAACGCATTGCAATATTTGGTTCTACCGGATCTATTGGTACCCAGGCGCTGGAAGTTATCAGGGCCAACCCCACTTTATTTGAAGCAGAAATATTAACCGCACAAACCAATGCCGACCTGCTAATTAAGCAGGCACTGGAGTTTAACCCCAATGCAGTGGTAATAGGTGATGATTCACTTTATCAAAAAATAAAAGAAGCGCTGGCGGGTACCGATGTAAAGGTTTTTGCCGGGGAGGCAGCGCTGGAAGAAGTTGCAGATTTTGATACTTATGATATGATGCTGGCTGCCATTGTTGGTTTTGCCGGCTTGTGCCCTACACTTAAAGCCGTTAATAAGGGCAAGGCCATTGGCCTGGCCAATAAAGAAACCCTGGTGGTGGCCGGTGATATTGTAATGCAACAGGCGTTTGAAAAAAGAGCGCCTATTATACCGGTAGATAGCGAACACTCAGCCATTTTTCAATGTGTGGTAGGTGAGGGCCGCAACCCCATCGAAAAAATTATTCTTACCGCAAGCGGTGGCCCTTTTTTGGGTAAAAAACCCAATTTTTTAGTAAACGTAAAAAGAGATCATGCCCTGCAACACCCCAACTGGAGTATGGGTGCTAAAATATCCATCGATTCTGCCACGCTGATGAATAAGGGGCTTGAAATGATTGAGGCCAAATGGCTGTTTAATTTAAAACCCGAGCAAGTACAGGTAATTGTGCATCCGCAAAGCATTATACACAGTATGGTGCAATTTGAAGATGGAAGTATGAAAGCCCAAATGGGCCTGCCAGATATGAAGCTGCCTATACAATATGCCATGGCTTTCCCCAACCGTATAAAAAATACTTTTCCACGGCTCGACTTTAAAAAATACCCGGCCCTCACATTTGAGGAGCCTGATGTTAAAACTTTTAGAAACTTAGCCCTGGCAACAGAGGCTTTGTACAAAGGCGGTAATGCGCCCTGCGTATTAAATGCAGCCAACGAAATTGCAGTGTGGGCCTTTTTACGCAATCGTATTGGCTTTTTAGATATTACGGCCGTGGTAGAAAAAACCATGCAGCAGGTGGCTTTTATTGAACATCCCACCCTCGACGAATATTTTGAAAGCGATGCCGAAGCCCGTAATTTTGCCGCCACTTTAATAAAGATGTAGCCTTGGCTAAAACCATTTTTTTATTTACAACATTTAAACAACAGCCCTTTAAGGGATGGTACCTATGATTTTATTAGCGATAAACTGGAGCAATGTGTGGATGCAGGTTTTTTACCTGATCTTATCCCTGTCGATACTGGTGGTACTGCACGAGTTTGGCCATTATATTACTGCCAAATGGTTTGGCTGCCGGGTAGAAAAATTTTACCTGTTTTTTAATCCCTATTTTTCTTTATTTAAAAAGAAGATTGGCGAAACAGAATATGGTGTTGGTTGGCTACCCTTGGGCGGTTATGTAAAAATTGCAGGTATGATTGATGAAAGCATGGATAAAGAAGCCATGAAATTACCTCCAAAAGATTACGAGTTTCGCAGCAAGCCTGCCTGGCAGCGTCTTATTATTATGCTGGGTGGTATTATTGTAAATGTATTGCTGGCCTTTATTATTTACTCCATGGTATTGTTTATTTGGGGCGAAAAAAGAGTGCCTGTTTCTTCAGTTAAAAATGGGGTATGGGTACAGGATAGTGTACTCTACCAGATAAACCTGCGCAATGGCGACCAAATTGTAGCCGTAGATAACGAGCCCATCCAATACTTTGAAGATTTGCCCGCTAAAATATTATTGGGTAAAAACATTACCATTAAAAGAGATGGCCAGCCGATGACGCTGAATATGCCCGAAAACTTTTTAGAAAAACTGATAGAAAGCAAGAAGAAAAATGGCATGTTTTTAATGCAGCGCTTACCAGCTATTGTTGGCGAGTACGATGCCAAAGATATCAGCAATGGCAAAAAAGCAGGCTTGCAGGCCATGGATAAAATTGTGGCTGTAGATAGTATGCCCATCCAGTTTTACGATGATGTGTCTGCAGCATTGGCGGCCAAAAAAGGCAAACAGGTTAACCTGCAGATAGAAAGAAATGGGCAGACAGTAAATAAAATTGTAGCAGTAACGGCAGAGGGTAAAATAGGCATCCCACTTTTATCAATGAAGCAGTATGATAGCCTGGGCGTATTTAAAATTGAAACTAAAAAGTATGGTTTTTTTGAAGCCATCCCCGCCGGTATTTCCATGGCAATGGGTAAGCTAAAGTTTTATGTAGATCAGTTTAAAATGATATTAAACCCCAAAACCGGCGCTTACAAAGGCCTGGGTGGTTTTAAAGCTATCGGGTCTATTTTTCCTACCCAATGGGGTGAGTGGGAAACATTTTGGCGCCTCACCGGTTTTTTATCTATTGTATTGGCATTTATGAACCTGCTGCCCATACCAGCATTGGATGGTGGCCATGTAATGTTTACCCTGGTAGAAATGATTACCGGCCGTAAGCCCAGCGATAAATTTTTAGAATATGCACAAATTGTAGGGATGGTGCTGTTATTGGGGCTGATGTTGTTTGCCAATTTTAACGATTGGTTTGGCTATGGCCGCAGCCACTAGCCAGCGTTTATAACCAAAAAATAATTACTGCAAGGCAGCCAATTTGTACAAGCAGATTGGCTGTGTTGTTTTTAAAATAACAGATATGTACAAACTTTTATTTATTTCGTTTTTTTGCACACTTACCACTGCTGCACAAGTACAATTGCCCGTACCTCGTAATGTACAGGCGCTCTATCAAAAAGGCACCCGTACCACAAACGGAAAACCGGGTAAAAATTATTGGCAAAACACGGCGGCATATAACATTGCCATTAGCTACAACCCCGTTACAAGGCTTATAACAGGTACCGAACAAATTGAGTATACTAGCAACAGCCCGGCTGCATTAAAAGAGTTGGTATTTAAAATTTACCCAAATATTTTTTCAAAAGGGGTAAGCCGCAATATGCCTGTAGAGCCCGCCGACCTAACAGATGCTGTTGAGATAGACTCCGTGCAAGTGGAAAATGTAACAAAAGGCCCTAAGCAACTAAGGGCCAACGGCACCAACCTAACAGTAAAGGAAGTAAATATTGCAAGTGGCGCTACGGTAAAAATTTCGCTAAGGTTTAGCTATACGCTCAACAAAAACTCACATATACGTACAGGCGAAATAGAGCCCGGTGCCGCTTTTATAGCGTACTTTTTTCCACGTATTGCTGTGTACGACGATTTAGATGGATGGAACCGAAATCCCTACCTCGGTGCACAGGAGTTTTACAACGACTTTTGCAATTTTAATGTATCCATCGCCGTACCACAAAACTTTTTGGTGTGGGCAACAGGCGACTTACAAAATTGCTCCGAAGTATTAGCACCCAAATATTGCCAACGGCTGCAGCAGGCAGAGCAAAATGATGAACAGGTTTTTATTGTAGATGAAAACGATTTAAAAGCGGGTGGTATCACTGCTTCCAATGCTGTTAATACCTGGCGGTTTAGCGCCAGCAATGTGGTAGACTTTGCATTTGCTGTAAGCGATCATTATGTGTGGAACAGTACCAGCCTGGTGGTAGACTCAGCCAGCCGCCGCCGTACAAGGGTAGATGCTGTATTTAATACCCAGCATAAAGATTATTTTGAAGTGGCAGGTATTGCCCGTAAAACGGTAGAGTTAATGAGTCATCATTTTCCTAAATGGCCATTTCCGTACAGCCATATCAGCATATTTGATGGGCTTGATCAAATGGAGTATCCCATGATGGTAAATGATAACCCGGTAGAAACAAAAGCAGATGCTGTAACATTAACCGACCACGAAATATTTCATACCATGTTTCCTTTTTACATGGGTGTTAACGAAACCAAGTATGCCTGGATGGATGAAGGCTGGGCCACCATGGGCGAGTGGGTATTATCTCCATTAATAGATAGTAGTGTAAAAGATGATTTTGGTGTGGATGCCACCAGTTTTATTGCCGGTAACGAAGAGGATATGCCCATTACCACCCTTACTACACAGCTGAGTGGTACGCCGTTTTTTTTAAACAGTTACCCCAAACCGGCTTTTGGATATTGGTATGTAAAAGATATGCTGGGCGATGCATTGTTTACAAAAGCATTGCATTACTATATTAGCCAGTGGAATGGCAAGCATCCATTACCGCTTGATTTTTTTAATTGCATCAATAACGGCAGCGGCAAAAACCTCAATTGGTTTTGGAAAAAATGGTTTTACGAAGATGGCTATGCCGATCTTGCCATTGCAGCAGTAACAGAAAAAGGAGCCGCAAAAAATATTAACATCCAATCGCTGGGTAACAAGCCCATGCCGGTGGATGTGCTGGTAACCTTTACCGATGGTACTACGCAAAACTTTCACCGTAGCATTGCTGTATGGGAAAAAGCAAATAGTACCATGATAACTTTTAACAGCAGTAAAAAAATTAAAACAGTATTGGTGGGCGGGTTTTACAGTACAGATAGTATTACAGACAACAATACCTGGCCAAACAAATAAAAGCAAACTTTGTAATAATCGTTAACTTTGCAAGTAATAAATACCCGGGGCTGACCGGTTTTGACAGCATAGTTCTTTGCAGGTATAAGCATGTAATGCGTTGCGTAATTAGCATTTAAATCTGAATACGAAAACTTCAAATGGCAATACACAGTATGCCATGGCTGCTTAATCGATAGATTAACAACCATTAGGGCCGCCGCACAGGTTAGTCTGTTACCAAGTGCCGCCGCCGACTCAAAAACAAAACAGAATGCTGCAATGGAATGAAGTGACCATTGCTTAAGACCATCCTTCTAAGGTTGCAGTTGGTTGGCCGGGTTCCGGCTGCATCCCTACAATTAATAACCGGATAAACATGTAGAAGGCTTGTGGCGAATGTGTTTGGACCAGGGTTCGAATCCCTGCAGCTCCACTACAGCCGGCTTTTTTGCCGCAGTGTAAATTTTTATAAAAGCTGCTCCAGGTAATGGAGCAGCTTTTGCATTTATACAACAGGCGTTGTTTTGCCAGCACCAGCACCGGCCGCCTAATGGTATTTAGCAGTATTAAAATTTAACTTCGCCGGAGTAATGTATATTTGGGCATTGCGTAATTATGGGCCGAAAGTTGTTGCTGTTAATCCTGCTAAATGTGCTGTGGTTTTTTTGTAAAGCCCAGCAAACGCATTATCAATTCTCACACCTCGATATTTCCAAGGGCCTTTCTAACAACCAGGTAAATGCTTTTTACAAAGATAACCGGGGGTTTATGTGGCTGGGCACCATGTCGGGCCTTAACCGGTACGATGGTTACCAGTTCAGGGTTTTCAGGCACAATGTACGGGATAGTAATTCCATCTCCGACGATTATATTGTACGCATTGTACAAGGCCCGGGCCAAACACTGTGGATAGAAACCCGTAATGGCTTTAATATTTACGACCCCATTACCGAAAAATTTGATCGTAACATTAATGCCCGCCTAAAGCAAATGGGGCTGCCGCAAACAAGCGTTACCGGTATTGTAAAAGACAACCAGGGTAATTTTTTATTTGTGATGAATGGCCGGCAGTTATATAAATACCCTGCTGCAGGCGGTGGCAGTAGTACCCTCCTGTATACCGCCCCTGCAACCGAAACAGCCATAACGGCCTTTAGCTGCGATAACCAGCAAGGCTGCTGGATGATTCATCAAGATGGATTAGTTAATAAAATTGATGCAAATACAGGTAAAGTAGTGCACCGTACCGATGTGGCAACCCGTTTATTAGGCCCGGGCCTGGCCAGTTATTTTGTTTTTATAGATGCTGATAACGACGTATGGATGTATGCTGCACCCGTAAATGCAAAAGGCAGCGGTGTTATTTGGTATAAGCCTCAAACCGGCCAGCATGTATACCTCGAAAAAGGCAATGCCTCAGCCCGGCTAAATACCAATTTAATTGTGGGCATACAGCAGGATAGTAAAGGCGAAATATGGATATGTACCGATCATGGAGGCGTTAACATCTACAATAAAAAAACAAACCACCTGCAATACCTGCTAAATAATATTGATGATGATAAAAGCCTTAGCCAAAATAGTATCACCGGCGCTTATAAAGACGAAACTGGCACCATTTGGTTGGGTACGTATAAAAAAGGCGTTAACTATTACCACGAAAATATCATCAAGTTTCCGGTATACCGCCACCAGCCTTCCAACAAAAAAAGCCTCAGTTTTGATGATGTAAACCGCTTTGCCGAAGATGCAGCAGGTAATATATGGATTGGCACCAATGGCGGTGGACTTATCTATTTTAATCGAAAAGATAACAGCTTTACTCAATACTTGCACCAGCCCGGCAATAGCAATAGCATTAGCAATAATGTGATTGTAAGCCTGTACATCGATCATGATCAAAACCTGTGGATTGGTAGTTATTTTGGTGGGCTCGATTGTTATAAAAATGGCCGCTTTACCCATTACCGCCACGACGAAAAAAATACCAACAGCCTTGCCGACGACAGGGTATGGGAGATATTTGAAGATGCCCAAAAAAACCTGTGGGTAGGCACCCTCGGCGGTGGGTTAGATAAGTTTGACAGGGAGCACAACGTTTTTCACCATCACTCCGGCAAGCTGCCCAACTCCATCCATTCAGTGTATGTAGCCGCCATTATACAAGATAGCGAGGGCAAATTATGGATAGGCACCGATAATGGCATTGATGTGCTGGACAACCGCAATAACCAGGTAACCCATTATGCCAATTACTCCAGCGATAGCACCGGCCTTAGCAACAACAATGTATTGTGCATCATGCAAGATAGCCGGGGCCTTATTTGGGTAGGCACCCGGGATGGGTTGAGTGTGTTTGATAAAAAGCATAACAACTTTATATCTTATCGTACTACAGATGGGCTACCCGGCAACACCATTTTAAATATTGTAGAAGATGATAAGCACACGCTGTGGATGAGTACCAATAATGGCATTAGCAACGTACAAGTATTGCCGGGCACTGCTAAGCCATCTATTACCTGTATCAATTACGATGAGTTGGATGGTTTGCAGGGTACCGAGTTTAACGAAAATGCCGCTTTAAAAACCAGCCGTGGCGAAATAATATTTGGTGGCGGCCGTGGCTTTAATATTTTTAACCCGGCACAAATAGCCATGGCTAAGCCCGAGCCTCGCCTGGCCATTACCGGTTTGCAATTGTTTAATAAACCCGTAAATGTGGGAGAAGCAGTTAATGGCAGGGTAGTGCTGCCGCAATCTATTACCAGCCTGCCCGCTATCGAATTAAAGTACAACGAAAATATTTTTGCCCTCGAATTTTCGGCGCTCAATTATTTTGCCCCGCAAAAAATTAAATATGCTTATCGCCTGCAGGGCTTTAACAACGACTGGATATATACCGATGGCAATTTGCGTAAAGCTATTTACACCAACCTCGACCCCGGCACTTATACATTTTTTTTAAAAGCATCTTTAGAAGATGGAAGCTGGAGTGGTAATGAACTACAGTTTACCATTAAAATATTGCCACCCTTTTGGAAAACACCCCTGGCTTTTTTATTGTATGCACTATTAATAGCCGGGGCATTATGGCTGGCCCGAAAAATTGTGGTAGACAGGGCTCATATGCGTTTTGAAGCCCAGCAGCAACGCCGGGAGGCAGAGCGGATACAGGCGCTGGATGTGATGAAAACAAAATTTTTTACCAATGTAAGCCACGAGTTTCGTACGCCACTGAGCCTTATTCTTTCGCCTTTGGATAAGATTGTAAAAGAAAGTACCGATCCCAATCAAAAAAAGCAACTGCACCTGGTACAGCGCAATGCCAAGCGCCTGCTTAATTTAATTAACCAACTGCTCGATTTTAGAAAGATGGAAGTTCAGCAGTTTTCAGTAGTATTTTCCAGTGGCGATATCATCCGTTTTGCAAAAGATATCACCCATTCATTTTCTGACATCTCCGAAAAAAAGAATATAGAGCTTGTTTTTAAATCGAATGTAGAAACCCTGCAAACCTTATTTGATAAGGATAAGCTGGAAAAGATTTTTTTCAACCTGCTGTCCAATGCTTTTAAATACACTTCCAGCAATGGTGAGGTAGAGGTAGAAATGCTGTACGAGCCCGGCCACGAAACAGGTAAAACCGTATTGATAAAAGTAAGCGATACCGGTATTGGCATTCCTCCTGAAAGCCAGGCAAAAATATTTGAGCCCTATTTTCAGCAAAACCTGCCCGGCAATATGCAAAACTACGGCACGGGCATTGGCCTGGCCATCACCAAAGAGTTTGTAAAACTGCACAATGGAATAATAAAGGTTGAAAGTGAGGCAGGCAAAGGCACCATATTTACCATCTCTCTGCCGGTGCTGGAAGAAAACCCGGCAGCAGCCACCGCCGCCATCAAAGAAACCGTATTGGCCTCCGAAAAAGAAACCTCTCTCAGGATGGATATTGATAGCGAGGAAGAGGCGATGGCAGTGCAACCCGCTAATAAAAAACAAACGGTATTACTGGTAGAGGATAACGAAGATTTTAGGTTTTACCTCAATGATAATTTAAAGCATCAGTACAATGTATTAATAGCTGTAAATGGTAAAGAGGGTTGGGAGAAGGTGAGAGAATACAACCCCGATATTGTTGTAAGCGATATTATGATGCCTGTAATGAGCGGTATTGAGTTGGCTAAAAAAATAAAAACAGATACGCTTACCTCTCATATACCCGTGGTGCTGCTTACGGCCATGTCGGCAGTAGAAAAAGAGTTGGAGGGGTTTCAGGCGGGTGCCAATGATTACATCACCAAGCCCTTTACATTCGAAATCCTCGAGTCTCGTATTAAAAATTTACTGCAACTAAGGTTGCTGATGCAAAAAAAGTTTAAAAAGCAACTTGAGGTAAATCCCAGCGAAATTAC